>NZ_FQUR01000015.1 GCF_900129115.1 Thermoanaerobacter uzonensis DSM 18761
TGCAAAATATCTCCTTTACGAAAGTTTGTCTACAGTCTGAAAGGCCGTAAGATGGCCTTTTTATTTTGTTTGTTCATCTTTTTTGTTAAAATCTGAAGGAGAAGACTTTGTCATTTTAGACTTTCCTTCAAAAATAGCTCCCTCTTCAATTATCAAATTTTGAACTTCTATATCTCCATAAAGTTTTCCAGTAGAAGTAAGTTGTAATTGACCTTTTGCAAATATGTTTCCCTTTACTTCGCCTGAAACAATTATATTATCAGCTGTTATATTAGCTTCTATTTTTGCTGACTCACCTATTACAATGTTGCCTTTTGTTTCTATTTGACCTGTAAAATTACCATCTATCCGTAGAGTGCCTTCTGATTTAATTGTACCTTCAAAAGTTGAATTTTTTCCTATGACAGTGTCAATTTTGTCAGGATTAACTTCTACAATCTGTTCTCTTTTTTGAAACATATCAATTCCCCTTTGCAAGATATTTCATTGGATCTATAGGATTACCATTTACTCTAACTTCGAAGTGAACATGAGGTCCGGTGCTTCTTCCGGTATTTCCCGATTTTGCTATTATATCGCCCCTTTTTACGCTTTGACCTACTTTGACAAGTATTTCAGAATTATGGCCATATACAGACTCAATTCCATAACCATGGTCTATGATTACTGCATTACCATATCCTGTTAACCATCCTGCATATGTAACCACACCTTTTCCAGCGGCTTTTACTGGAGTTCCTACAGGTACAGATATGTCAATTCCAGGGTGAAATTCACTTCCATATCCAAAAGGAGACTTTCTCATTCCAAAAGGAGAAGTTATTGTGCCATATACTGGATAAGCACTGGGTATTGAATTCAAATAATCAAGTCGGGCTGCTACTTTTGAAATAAGGTCTTGTAAACTTTGTGTTTTTTGATCTATTTGTGAAATAAGCTCGGCAGTCGTTTCATTATCATAGGAAATGTTAGCATCGGATCTACCGTTTCTTGACACACTGCCACGGCTTGTAGCAGGAGTTGATAATCCAACCATGCGCCTTACTTTTTCTTCTAATTCGTTTAAGCCTTTAATTCTTTCACTGACCAGTTGAGCATTTTTATCTAACGTAGCTATTTTTTTGTCTTGTTCTTCTTTAACGGAGGTTAGTTGTTCGATTTTTTTATCTTTTTCTGCTATCATAGTGTATAGGTAAGTGGTTGTTTTGCCAAAATAGACTAAAGAAGCTGTAGCAGCCATAATTATTGAAAAAGCCACTATTGCTACTGTTTTTATAAGGGGAATAGAGATTTTAAAGCTTTTGATTTGTTGATTTGAATCAGGAATAATCATAATATTGAGGTATTTCTTTTTTTTCTTTTTCATTTATACCCCCACCCTAAAAAAATGGACAACTATATTTATTCTATATAAAGGTATCAAAATCCTGCTTAAAAATCAAATTTTAAATTTTTATAATATTATGATAAATTATTTTAATTTAATTTACTTTTGTGATATAATCAAAATGTAATTTATAGAAGTGGAGAAATTGAGGTGAAGTATGAAAAAAGGAATTATTTTAGGAATTGTATTGGGAATAATAGCAATAGTTCTCAACATTATAGTAAATGGTTTTTTTACTTCATTCGTATATTATAGCAATTATCTTTTTTTAATAGGAGTTTGTGTAGGATTATTAGGGAGTGCATTGTATATTTCCTACTGGATCAATGATTTAAGACTTGTCAAAAAAATTTATTATAAAGAAGAACTACCAGAACGGCGAGAGGAGATAAAATTTATGAAGATATGGGGAAGTTATCTTGTTATGGCCATGTTAGTAATGTGGCTTTTGTCTTTGCTAGTTGCCTTAGTTGGAGAAACAGTTATAGGTATAAAATAATCGGTGTGGAGAATACTACTATTTGAAAAGAGCTACAGGAGGTGTTGGGATGGGGAAAAGAATAGCAGTAGAAAGTCAGCTTTCCAATATTAAAGAGTATTTAAAGCAAAAAGGATATGAAGTTGTAGAATTAAAAGAAACTCTTTCAGAAAAAAGCAATTTAAATGTCTATGATGCCATAGTTATAACAGGGCAAAGTAGAAATATGCTAGGCATAGATGATATTTTGTCAAAAGTTCCGGTGATAGATGCAACAGGAATGACTCCTTTTGATGTAGAGGAAAGTATAAAAAGATTATAATTACAGGTGGTGAATTTTGTGGTAAGTGCTGAACAATTGAAAGCTGTAGGGAGAAGTTGTGAGGATTTTGAGTTAGATCCATCTCGCTATGGAAATAATTTGACTATGTCTGTGTCTTTACAAGAAAGAAGTTGCGAAATATGTCAACATTGGGATGAGAATAAAAAAATTTGTAGAATAGGGGTTTTTGATGAAGTTTTATCAAGCCTTGATCAGACTTAAATCTTGAAATGTCAAAAGGATTTTTTTAAACTTTGTAGAATATAATATATTTATAAGACTAATTTAAGGATGTAAGTGTGGGATTGAAAATGAGAGTAAAAATTTACAATTTAACAATAAAACGCGAGAGGAAAAGCTCTCGCGCTTTTTGTTTTATTGCGATGAAGAATTAACGTAAAAAGGAGGGGTATTATGGGAAAGGTCATAATAGATGGTAATAATCTTACAATAGAAGATGTAGTGCACGTAGTAAGAGATGGCTATAGAGTAGAACTTAGCAATATTGCTGAAGAGAGAGTACTTCATTCTAGAAAAATAGTAGAAAAATATGTAAATGATGAAAAGGTAGTTTATGGAATCACGACGGGTTTTGGGAAATTTAGCGATATCGTAATTTCTAAAGAAGATACAGAAATTTTGCAAAAGAATTTGATTATGAGCCATTCTTGTGGAGTAGGAGAACCATTACCAGAAGAAGTAGTAAGAGCAATTATGCTTTTGAGGGTAAATGCTCTTGCAAAAGGTTTTTCAGGAATAAGTCTTGAAACTTTAAACACGTTGATTGAAATGTTAAATAAAGGAGTAACTCCTATTATACCTGAAAAAGGATCTTTAGGAGCAAGCGGAGACCTTGCACCTTTAGCTCACATGGTTCTTGTGATGATAGGAAAAGGTGAAGCTTTATACAAAGGTGAGAGAATGACTGGAGAAAAAGCAATGAAAGAGGCAGGGATTAGTCCAGTTGTTTTGAGTTCAAAAGAAGGTTTAGCATTGATAAATGGTACTCAAGTTATGTCAGCAATAGGATGCTTAAATGTATATTATGCTAAAAGACTTATAAAATCTGCTGATGCTGTATCTTCCATTACTTTAGAAGCTTTAAGAGGAATAATTGATGCTTTTGATGATAGAGTCCAAATGGTGAGGCCTCATAGAGGTCAGATGATCACTGCTAAAAATATAAGAAAAATGTGTGAAGGAAGTACTCTAATAACGAGGCAGGGAGAAATACGGGTTCAGGATGCTTATACCCTAAGGTGCATTCCACAAGTTCATGGAGCTATAAGGGATGCTATTGAATATGCGGAAGAAGTACTCATAAGGGAAATAAATTCTGCTACAGATAATCCTTTAATTTTTCCTGACGATGGTGAAGTAATATCTGGTGGTAACTTCCACGGTGAACCTATTGCATTAGCTATGGATTTTTTAGGTATTGCAGTTTCTGAAATTGCTAATATTTCTGAAAGAAGGATTGAAAGGCTTGTAAATTATCAATTAAACGACCTTCCTCCTTTTTTGACTGAAAAAGGGGGACTAAATTCTGGTATGATGATAGCTCAATACACAGCAGCTTCTTTAGTCTCAGAAAATAAGGTTTTGGCGCATCCAGCTTCTGTTGATTCTATACCATCTTCTGCAAATCAAGAAGACCATGTGAGTATGGGCACTATTGCTGCGAGAAAGGCAATGGAAATAATAGAAAACGCTACAATGGTTATAGCAATAGAGCTTATGGCAGCTTTGCAGGCACTGGAGTTTAGGAAAGGTTTTAAAAAAGGGAAAGGATCAGAAGTAATATATGATTTAGTAAGAAAATACGTTAAGCCGTTGGAAGAAGATAGGGAGCTTTATATTGACATAAATGCCTGTTTTGATATTATAAAATCAGGTAAAGTATTAGAGGTCCTTGAAAAAGAAGGTATAATATTAGAATAAAGGTGATTTTGTGAATAGGATAAAACAATATTTTAAAGCTAAAAGAGCTAAAATTTATGAAAAAGATTATCAATTTTTACTTGGGTTCTTAAATGAAAAGGAGTTAGAATATTTTAATAAATTGCCTGTTTATGAAAAAAGGCATTCATTAGATGTGTGTTATTATCTTATTAATAAATACGGAATAGAGGACCAAGACCTTTTAAAAGCGGCTCTTTTTCATGATATTGGGAAGATAAAAGCGAAAATTACTCCTGAAAGAAAAGCAATGGCAGTGATTTTAGAAAAGATACCTTTTTTAGCTAAATTCATGGAAAAACATATTTACTTTTTGAAAGTCTATTATAATCATTCTGAGTACAGTGCAGAAATTTGTAGGGAAATAGGTTTTAATGAAAGAGTAATAGACATTGTAAGGAATCATCATGGCAAAAATCTTATAGATGAGGATGCTATAAAACTTCAAGAGGCAGATGAAAAAAATTAAAGATAGAGTTTTTCTCTATCTTTAATCATTTATATGTATAAACCTATAAATCACTCTTTTATCCCATCCTAAGTCAAAAGGTACATGGTATCTATCGGAAGTATGTGTATTTACAACAGGTATTCCCATAGAATCAAAGCCTGTAACTACTCCAAAGTGTACTATTTCTCCCTTTTCTTGATAGCATATAAGGTCACCTTTTTCAATTTCTCTTATAGCTCCTTTTGGGTGCTGTTCAGTAGGTTTTACCATATCTAAATAATATCCTTTTGCAATTAATTTACCTTTTCCTGTATAAATGAGATAGTTAAAAAGAGCGGGTGCTTGTGCCCAAGCGGTGGAAGAGTCTTTTCCATTAAAATTCCATACATAGTCCATAGGAAGGCCTCCTCCTTCGTGTAATACTTGAGAGACGAAATTGGTACAGTCTCCTCCTACACCATTGTAATCTCTATATTTTGGGTTGTACTCGTAGTTATTTCCACTTCCCCAAGCAGCTCCTGCGTATTTGTCAGCATAAGCTACTGCTCCTTCTCTGTCGTATTTACCCTTCTTTTTAGGCTTTGCTTCTTCTTTACTTTCTGGTTTTGAAGTAGTAGGTGCAATTTCAGGCATTATGCCTTCAGCAGGAGCAGCATCTATATAGGCGGAGTCTTCGTCAAGAGGGTCATAGTACCAATCTCTTCTTATAAGCCATTCTCCATCAACTTTTACAAGTTGTACAGAATGTCGTATACCTAATCCCATGTAATTTATTACATCACTTTTTATGTTGTAAGCGTATCCCATTTTCATAGTTTCCACAAGGTAAACCCATACGGAATTTTCACCAGCTTTTACACTTTTTATTCTGTAAAAAGATTCTGCTTCTGTAAATTTAAGATTTCTTTTTTCTGACCATCCTTTAACGTATTCAACTCGCCTCCTTTCATGGTCCAATGCCCATTTGCCATACGTGGAAGATTTGTCATAAAAGCCTTCTATTTCTTTTAAGTTTCCACTTAAAAGCGCACTTCCTCTTTTTTTAAAAAATTCATCCAATACAGTTTTTATCTCTTCTTTGTTGTCTGCAACTGTCTTTATAGTTTTATTGAAAAAGGAAATGGAAAAGTAAGTTAAGAAAATGAGTGCCAATAACAATAAAGTTGGTTTGAGATATTTTTTGGTGTCCAATTGCTCTCCTCCCTGCCAATGTAATTCAAAATAATAATATGAAGGTTAAAAGTTTTTTAATACTATATTTATTGGCAAATTTTGAACAATTTTATGTTATAATAGAAAAGTGAGAAAATGGAGGTGTAAAACTTGATAGAATTAAAAGGTGTTTCAAAATCATATAACAAAGGTAAAATAAAAGCTGTTGACAACATTGACCTTGTTGTAAATCCTGGTGAAATATTTGGATTTTTAGGTCCTAATGGGGCTGGCAAAACTACCACGATAAAAATGATAGTAGGCCTTTTGTCCCATGATACAGGAGAAATTAAAGTAGACGGAATTGATATCGACAAAAATCCTATAGAGGTCAAAAAGCGAATAGGATATGTTCCAGACAGCCCTGATATTTATGACAAACTGACAGGTATAGAATATCTCAATTTTATTGCAGACGTATACGGGGTATCTGAAAAAGAAAGGAAAGAAAGGATTGAATATTTTGTTGAAGCTTTTGAGCTAAAGAATGCTATTGGAGACCTAATACAGACATATTCCCACGGAATGAAGCAAAAAATTCTCCTTACAGCCGCACTTATTCACAATCCTTCTGTTTGGATTTTGGATGAACCAATGGTAGGATTAGATCCGAAATCAGCATTTTTACTCAAAGAGTTGATGTCAAAGCATACAAAAGCAGGTTTTACTGTATTTTTCTCAACTCATATATTGGAAGTTGCCGAAAAGCTCTGTGATAAAATAGCAATAATAAACAAAGGCAAAATAATAGCTTATGGTACTATGGAAGAAATAAAGAGCCAACATGAATGGGAATCTTTAGAAAAAATATTCTTGGAGTTGACAGAAAAATGAGGAAGTTTTTATCGCTTTTAAGAACACAAATGAAAGTTTATTATGGCATTTCCGCGATGAGATACAAATATTTTGTAAGAAAGAAAGATTTATGGGAAATAGTGCTTGCCATATTTGGAATAGCTGTTGGCGGTGGAACATTGCTTTTTATGTACATAATGTATTTAAACAGCATGTATGTAGCAAGCATGGTAATTAACCAGCCTCAGCTTATGCCTGTGACAGTGCTTCTTTTAGCTCAACTCTTGACATTGGTATTCGGCTTTTTTTGGACTATTTCTGTGTTTTATTTTTCTGATGATATAAATATTTTGCTTCCTCTTCCCATACAGCCTTATAAAATAGTTTTGTCAAAATATAGTATAATTTTATTGAATGAATATGTTACATTGGCATTTTTAATGCTACCAGCAATCTTTATATATGGCATTGGTACGCAGGCAGGAATTTTATACTATCTCGTTTCATTTATTGTATTTATATTTACACCTATTATACCTCTTTCTATTGCGGCAATTGCTTCTGTTTTAATTATGAGATTTGTAAATTTGAAAAGGAAAAAGGACTTGTATACAGTTATAGTGAGTATATTAGCGCTAATTTTCTTCTTTACAATACAATTTTTTATCAATCGAATTCCTCAAAATGGAGAACAACAGGCAATAGAAAATTTTATTTTGCAAAATGCTAACCTTGCAAAGATGATATCTAGAAGTTTTCCTCCTGCTTTATGGGGAGCAGTTTCTATGACGGATTATAATACTTTGTCGGGGTTTTTAAATCTTTTGATGTTTATCGCTGCATCAATAATATTTACAGCTATTTTGGCTGTTTCTGCTCAAAAAATGTACTTAAAAGCTGTAATTTCAGGGCAAGAGGTTGAAGCAAAAAGAAAAGAAGTTTCATTGAAAAAAGAAATAGTGAGGTCCAGCCTATTGAAGGCACTATTGTTAAGGGAATGGAAGCTTTTTATAAGAATTCCTGTATATGCCATGAATGTGTTGCCTGTGGCTATAATTATTCCCTTTGTATTTCTTGTTTCTTTTGTGGGGAATCCACAAATTGGACTTGAAATGGCTATAAAATACACCTCAGCTCCTGACGGCTGGTTTTGGGTTTCGATGATAGGGCTTTTCTTTTCTCTTTTTGTAGCAGGAAGTAACAGCCTTTCCTCTACTTCCTTCTCTAGGGAAGGAAAAATGTTTTACATATCAAAGTTGATGCCTGTAGACCCTGCAATACAGTTAAAAACAAAATGGATTTTTGGTACAATCATTACAATAATAGTTATATTTCCTACATATGTATTGAGCTGGTACATTTTTAAGATACACCTTTTAAGTATAGTAATACTGACTGTTTTAATGCTTATAGGAATTTCAGCAGTAAATATACTAAGCCTTTTGATAGATGCTATGAAGCCCTCCTTTGAATGGGAAAATCCTCAAAAGGCTATGAAAGGGAATTTAAATGTGCTTTTGAGCCTTATTCTTACTACTATTTTGATAGGGTGCATTGCTGGAATTGTGCTGTTATTAAAAAAATTATACGTTTCTGAAATAATAATAACTTTAATAATAGGGATTTTGCTCATTTTATTAAACTTATGTGTTTATTTATTGGCAAAAAGTGCTGTAAAAAAGCTGTACAAAGGAGAATGAGGGAGGAAGAAAAAATGAGTAAAAAAGCATTAATAGGATTGATTGTTATAATCTTGATAATTAGTACCGTTATTGCATCCATTTTTCTTACAATGTCCCAAGAAAATAATAGTGTGCCATCGGCTTCAGACACAATAGGTGTTATAACAATTGAAGGAGTTATAGGGGAGACTACGAACATATTGGAGATTCCACAAGTTACAGGGGATCCAGTCGAGCAGATAAGAAAAGCTCAAGAGGATAACAGTGTAAAGGCAGTCGTTGTCAAGATAAACAGCCCTGGTGGTTCTGCAGCAAAATCTGTAGAAATATACACAGAGCTTAAAAGGTTAAAAGAAACAGGGAAAAAAGTGATAATTTCAATGGGGGATGCGGCTGCGTCAGGAGGATACATGGCAGCTTGTGGAGGAGACATAATAGTTGCAAATCCAGCTACAATAACTGGAAGCATTGGGGTTATAATGCAGTATACAAATTATGAAGGGCTTTACGACAAATTGGGATTAAAAGAGATAACAATAAAAAGCGGACCTTACAAAGACATGGGTTCGCCTACAAGAGACTTAACTCCGGAAGAAAAGAAAATATTACAAGGAGTCATAGATGATACCTATGAACAGTTTGTAGAAATTGTATCTGAAGGGAGGAAAATGCCAGTAGAAAAAGTAAAAGAATTAGCAGATGGCAGGATATTTACAGGAAGACAGGCAGTTAAAGCTGGTCTTGTGGATAAATTAGGGGATTTCTATGATGCTGTAGATATCGCTGCAAAAGAGGCTGGGATTAAAGGAAAACCTGTTTTGAAGTACTACACAGCCCCCAGCCCGTGGAGTATACTTTTTGGAAATACAGCACATAGTACTTTGCAAGAGAGAGGACTTCAAATATTAAGAGTTTTATTTATTGACAAGTGGCTTTTAAATTCAAAGTAGCTCACAAAGGAACCGGACAAAGGGGACGGTTCCTTTTGTCTGATTTAAAAAGAGTGCATTTCTATCCAAGAGGTAACCCTTCTATTTACTTCCTCCCATTTTATATTATTCATAAAGGCCTCTATATAGCTTTTTTTATCAGTGCCGTAATCTATAAAATAGGCATGTTCGTAAGTGTCAAGGACCAGAAGGGGAATCGCTCTTGATACTATGCCGTGGTTGTGGAAGTCCTGAAGGTAGTTGTGAAGCTTTAAATCTATAGGGTCAAAGCAAAGGACAGTCCACCCTCGGGAAGCCATTCCACAGGCTATGAAGTCCTGTCGCCAGCTTTCAAAAGAGCCAAAATCAAGAGCAATCATTGAGGCTATTATGCCATCAGGTATGCCACCTGCTCCACCTAAGTTTTCAAAATATAACTCGTGAAGTTTTACTCCATCTAAATTGTAAGTCTCTTCTAGTTTAAGTTCTCTATATTCGCTATAGCTGGCATTTGCCTTTGAACGGTCAACTGTTTTTAATTTTTCGCGTATTTCGTTTGTCTTTTCTACATATCCATTGTATAACTTGTAGTGTTCTTCAAGAGTTCTTTGGGATATTCCTCTTAAAACTAGATTATATTTTTTTGCTACAAGCTTATCCATATTATGCCTCCTTTTGAATATCTAATTTTAGCATATGAAAAGATGTATAATTAGTGCATAAAAAAATTTATACCAGACTGTTGGCAAAATAAAGAAGTGGCATTTTGTGTGTAAATGCGACTTGTTGTCAAAGCGGTAACTAAACTTGGTGAACTTGAGGAGCAAAGGCGGGGCGAGCAAAGCAAGCGGCCACCTGAGCCTGAAAGGCGAATTGGCCGGTACCCCGCCTGAGCCCGAAAAGTGAGCCTTAGTTTAGTCGCTTTGCAACTCCGGAGCATTAACACAAAATGCCACTTAAATATGAAGGACTTTGTCAACAAATTGTTTATACTATTTTAATTTATCGAGTAACTTTTGGTACAATCGGACAAAAGGAACCGTCCCTTTTGTCTGAAGTGTGTGGTATAATGATAGTAAAGGGTAGTTTAGGAGGGATAGAAATGGATTTAAAAGAGATTTCAAAGCAGTCAGAGGAGGTCATAGAGGAGTTACTTGACATAACGAATTTAAAGCCGGGGAGTCTTTTTGTCTTGGGTGGAAGTACAAGTGAAATATTGGGCAAGAAAGTGGGAACTGCAGGAAGTCTTGATGTGGCAAAAGCAGTGGTTGACCCAATTTTAGAGGCAATACGTAAAAGGGGTTTATACCTTGCAGTGCAGGGCTGTGAGCATATAAACAGGGCTCTTTTAGTAGAGGAAGAGGCAAAAGATAAGTACGGGCTTGAAGAAGTAAATGTCATTCCTCATGAACATGCAGGGGGGTCAATACAAACCTATGCTTATCAGCAGTTCAAGAATCCTGTAATGGTAGAAAATTTGAAGGGTTTGGGACATGCTGGGCTTGACATAGGACTTGTCCTGATTGGAATGCATTTGAGACCTGTGGTTGTACCTGTGAGATTGAGTCGGAATAAAATAGGTGAAGCTACAATTGTCGCAGCAAGGACAAGGCCTAAGATGGTAGGAGGAGAAAGGGCAAAATATAAAAAATTATAAAAGGCACGGGAGGCCGTGCCTTAAGTTATTTATTCAATTGAAGATATCTTACTATTACAGCAGCAGCCTGGGCTCTTGTTAAAGGCTGTTGAGGTTCAAAGTATCCATCTGAACCATTCATTATTTTAAGACCTGATACTATAGCTATATATCCTATCATGTCTTTAGGTATTTTATCATTGTCTTTAAAGTTTATTATAAATATATCTGGGATATCGGCAATATAACCAGCACCTAAACTTTTTACAAGCATTTTAGCTGCTTGTTGTCTTGTGACAATAGAATCAGGGCTTTTTTCTTTTTCTGTTATGATATTTTTATTTATTGCTATGGCATAGTAAGTATCATAATCATCTGAGTAACTTGGCATGGTGTAATAATAGTCAGGCTGTATTGCTTTAATGAGTATTTTTATAAAATCCTTTTGGAGGATATCTTTATTTGGATAAAATTTGTCTTCTTTTACATCAATTATTCCGTATTGTACCAAGAGATTTATATCTTTTTCTGCCCAATTCCCTTTGATATCAGTAAAATTAATTTTAGATTGTTTTACTACGGGTTTTCCAGAGTAATCTATAATTTGGCCAGTTTTCGCATTTATATAGTTAAAAAAGTTTGATTGATAAACTAGTTGTATTGTTGGAGGTTGATCTGGAGATTTATAGTCAGAGTCAGGGATGTACATTAATGTAAATTCAGAGTTGTCAAACATTATTTTGTAAGCTTCCTCAAGGCTTATTGTATTTTCTGCAGCAGGCAATTTTACAGAAGTCCAATTTATAGAATATGAAACTATGTCACCTGTATATTGATTTACATTGACGTTTATATTATTGAAGGGACACAAAATTCCATTTGATATTTCTACATATCTGAATGGATATGATGGCCAATCAATCATTTTGTAGTTTTCTTCTTGATATGCTGTTTTGCTGAACTTTTCAGGTATTATTTTTTTAAGGTAATCTTCAGCGATTTTTCGCATCTGTTCTTTGGTGTAGGAAGGTTTTTTTCCTTGCACATTGTCCATATCGGGATTTCCTATTGAAAAAGAAATTAATTCACCTGTAACTGCATCAACAGAAGCATTTACATAGTAGTATTTATTGTCTTTAGTTAAACTCCAATTAAGACTCCATATAGGATTTGATTTTGCAGGGGGATAATTATTGTTACTATATAAGTTTACACTGCTTAATTTATAATCGCTTATTGAAAAAGGAATGTTGTTTTTAACCACTTCAATAGCTTTGTCTTTTGATATGTATTTTTCAGAGGCTTCGATTGCTTTTTGCTCTTCTGGGGAGAATTTTTGTGAAGATTCTGCTCCTACATCTCCGCCACGACCACCGTACATTGGCATATAATAGTTATCACTTGTTTTTATTTCTCCTGTAATAGCATCAATTGGAGCATTTTGGTATATACCATAGACTAAAATTGCTTGAGGTTCATCGCCATATACTTGGTCGTAGACTAAGTTGTATTGAAGTTTTAAACCTATTTTTTCTTTAAATATTTTTATTGCTTCTTCCTTAGATATTGCGGCTTTAGGGTCAGGGAAGGTATAATTTCCCCAAGTTAATGAATAAGATGTTACTTTTAAAGTGTTTTTATTTACTGTGACGTTTAAAGAATTATACGGGAAAGGTATATCATTTACTATTCTTTCAAAGGAAAAGTTATAGTCATAAGAATAGTCATTGTAACCATAGCTATTAATAATTTGTTCTTTTGTTTCTTTAAATTTTTCAGGAGCAATTTTTTGTAAGAATTCAATTGCTACTTTTTTTGCTTCATCCTGTGTATATTTTGGAATTCTCGTCTGTTTTTGTAAAACAGGACTCCAACCATAATAGTTTGTAATCTCACCTGTATCAGCATCTATTGTGACGCTTATGTTTCCTTTTGAAGAAGAATTCCAATTGAGAATCCATGATTTTGTATTACCATATTCATAGTAGTTAGAGCTAAAGTCATAGCCATTATCACTTATGTCTAATTTTGTTTTTGCTATTTCAATGGCCTGTTTTAAACTTATCTTAGTATCAGCTTGTGCCTGTACAGTGTTTGGTGTTACTATAAGTGTAAACAGGAAGACAAGGGCAATTGCGATGGAAATAAATTTTTTCATACAAGAAACCTCCTCCTTTAGTTTTTTCATTTTATTAGACGTAAAAAAGATAAAAAAGTTCCCAGAAAAATAGAAAAATCATCTTCCTCTTAAAATATTCCATATATTAGGGTCTTCTTGACCTAATCTCCACACGGCTATACCGGATAGTTTATAGCTGTCTACTAGAGATAATTTTGCAGAAAAACTTTTTGAATCTTCAAACCATACTGTGTGGATTTTTCCGTCCAGTACATAGGTGTAGGTGGATTCTTGAGCGGTTTGGTCGTATATTATAGTTACTCCTAAATTTTTTGCTAAGTCCACAGCTTGTTGGTATGTTAGAGTTCTTGGGTAATTTACGCCCTGTGTCCAATCATACCCATAAACAGCCATTCCCAGCCATATTTTTTGAAGTGGTATGACTGTTGTAGCGTAATTTAAAACATTTGTTACAAAACCTATAGAGGCGATGGGACCAGGTTGTGAAAAATGTTCATCATAGGCTAAAATATATACTTCGTCGGCATATTGGGCGATAAAGGAATATTGAAAAGCGCCTGAAAAAGGATGCCTTGGATTGTCAGCCAGTTCTGCTGGGACAGAAATTGTGACAATTCTACCTATGGGTTTTAGGGTAATGTATAGGTCATGTATAAAAATGTTTAAGTTTTCCCTGTCTTCAGGAGGGACGAATTCAAAGTCTATATTGACTCCTGGATAATTATTTGTCTCAGCTATATTTCGTATGTTTGAAATTAAATTATTTCTGAGAGCTGGTATTGAAAGTAAATCGTGTATTAGTTGAGACTTTTTAGGGTCTGAATAGTTGTGGATTATGGCATAAATAGGTAAATTGTTGTCAGAGGCAATTTTTTTGACGTCAGTGGAAGACATGTCAGCGAGAGTTCCATCTTCTTTTACCCCGTACCAAAAAGGGATGAGGGTTGTTATATCCTTTGCATGGGCCTTCAAATCATCGATAGCACCGGGAGCTATATCAAAATACCATTTGTTATCCATTATTACACCTCCAAAGTTATTTTTTATAAAAATTTTTTTATTTTGACTTTATACTTTCATAATATGTATAATGTTTTATAGAGTGAAATAAAGGAGGCAACGATAAAAATGAAAAAAAGAACGGGAATTTTAGCTAGTGCAGTTTCTCTTATATTTGTGGGAATTTTGTTAATTTTGTTGAACTTTAATGTGTATGTGCCTTATTTTATTTATAAAATGGTATGGCCTGCCTTTTTTATTTTGCTAGGGTTGGAGTTAATATTTAGCAATAAACTCTATGGAGAAGAAAATAGTAGCATTAATTTAGGAGTCATATTATTGGCGATTTTGATTTTAATTTTTACAAGCAAACTTTTTTATTTAGATCCTTTAAGTATCATCAATTTTTGACAGTTAAAGCAGTAAGGAAAGAAAAAATTTATCTGTAAAGCTGTAGAGATAGTAAATTTAATAAATTAGATTGGAGGACAAAATATGGGTAGAAAATTGTACAGGTCTAGGGAACAAAAAATGTTAGGAGGAGTTTGCGGGGGAATAGCGGAGTACTTTGATGTTGACGTGACTTTAGTAAGGCTTATTTGCCTTTTGGCTATATTTAGCGGTTTTGGATTGATTCCATATATCATTGCGTGGATAATAATACCAGAAAATCCTTATCAATTAAAAGGAAAAATTATAGATGAAGAGCCTAAAACCGGAGAGCAACAAGATAACGCAGTAGAAACAGAAGATAAAACCAACAAAGCAAATGAAATTTTAGGTTGGGTTTTAGTGATTTTGGGAGTATTGCTTTTATTAAATAGATTATTACCTTGGTTGAGTTTTAAAATTATTTGGCCGGTTTTGCTGATTATAATTGGTTTAGGGATTTTATTTAAAAAAACATAGGGAGCATGTGCTCCCTAATCTTTTTGCTGTTCTTGGTTGCTATTTGCTATATTATTATTTTTTTCATAATTTAAAAGCTCTGATACAGTTACAAAACTATAACCTTCAGATTTTAGTTTTTCTATTATTAAAGGAAGTGCAGCTAAAGTATTAATTTTTCCTTCATGCATGAGAATTACTGAACCGTTTTTTGTGTGACTTATCACCCGATTGACTACACTTTCTACTGCTGGGTTTCGCCAGTCATCTGGATCTACATTCCATAAAACAACATGAAGTCCCAATGCATCTGATATTTCTAAAAGAGTTTTGTTAAAAGCTCCATAAGGAGGTCTAAAGAGTGTAGGTTTTATTCCTGTAGATTCAACGACAATTTTTTGTGTTTTGTAAAGTTCCTCTACCATTTGCTCTGGCTTCATTTTCGACATATTAAAGTGGCTGTAGGAATGTAGTCCAATTTCATTGCCATTTTCAAAAATATATTTTAAAAGGTCAGGATGTTTTTGAGCATTTTTGCCAATGACAAAAAATGTAGCTTTTACTTCCATGCTTTTTAATATATCAACATATTTCTCTGTATATTCTGGTATCGGTCCGTCATCAAAGGTAAGAGCGACTACTTTACCTGCACTTTTGTTATAACCAAAAACTCTTTTATTAAAAGGGATAGGAGGCCCAAAGAGTTTTTCTATCTCGGATTTATTGAGCAATTTGAATATGAAAGTACTTATGCCATAATCTTTATCTAAATTATCAATTTGAGGAGAGATATTTTCCTCATGTGGCCCATTTGTAGTATCACTTACTTTAGTGTCTTTTGTAGTATTAGGGTTTACAGAATTTTGGTTTGAAGAAGTTTGTTTAGAATTATTTTTTTCCTGATTTTTGGTAGTATTAGGTTGTTGTTGCAGTGGGGAGGAACTTTTTTCTTTGTCAGATGGTGTGTTCCAAATTTTTGTGGTAGAATTTACTTGTACATATCTATCCTCAAACATATATTTATAGGCAAAAGCTGCTGAACCAATGAGGACTAACATTAAAAACACAATTATAAGTGTATAAATTATACTTCTATTTTTTTGGCGGAGTCTTCTTGGGGCCATATAATCATCTCCCTGTTGCTTCAATTATACTATTTAAACTGTTATCAATTATTAATAATTAATTAATTTTATGTTACAAATTTGTAACATTTAGAGGAATTAATTTTACTTTTGAGGTTTATTTTAATTATTTTTGATTTCTATATTATAGACGTAACAGGAATGACAAAGTTTCAAAAAACATGACAAATTATTACTACTTTTACCATACGTCAAAAAGGTTAAGTTTTTTAATTATATAATATAAAAAGAAGATTATTAGGAGTATTATAATTCCTCCGACAAATCCAACAGATTGTTTTGGTGTTAACAATGTGGAAGACAATACTATCCCTATCAGCATTATTGTAAACCATTCTTTTTTTGAAGATGAGGTATTTCCCATGACAGGTTTGTATTTTATAAATGTGTAGAGTATTATTATCCAGTTGAAAAATTGTACAAATCCTGTAGCGCTTGTTATGTACTCGTAGACGTCCTTTGGTAGTATGTAAGAAAGAATAACTGCTATGAAAAGCCCAAAACTACTTAAGGCAAGAGCATATATGGGTACATCTTTTTTTGTTTTTTTTGTTAAAAAAGTTGGAGCAAACCTGCCTTGCCCCAAAGAGTAGAGAACTTGTGTTACGGCATACATTGCGCCATTCATTGTAGTTAAAGCTGCAGTAAGTATTACAAAATTCATTATTGAAGCTATAAAGGGAATTTTGGTAAAGGACAAAAGTTTTATAAAGGGGCTTTCGTTAATGGATATGGTGTCCCATGGTATTATCATTAGTAATAGGGTTATTGAGGAAATGTATAATATTGTAAGAAATAAGACTATATATTTACGAGCTATTGGAGTATATTTTTGAGGATTTTTCGTTTTTACTGCTGACATTGCTACAACTTCTACACCGCCAAAGGGGATCAGTGACATGAGCATTGCACCTAAAAATCCTTTTATACCGTGAGGTGCAAATCCTCCATGAGCATAAAGATTTTTAATTCCTATAGTAGGAGTCTTTGTAAAAAAGCCCATTATTGTAAGAATTCCTACTATGACTATAATAAATAAAGATACTATCTTTATGGTAGAAAACCAGGATTCAATTTCTCCAAAGTTTTTAGTCCCCATTAAATTGATACCTATAACTAGTATAGAATAAAAAAGTACAAAAATCCAAAGGGGTGTTTTTAGGAACCAATATTTAGTAAATATAGCTGATGCAGTTACTTCACTGGACATGATGAAAACTCCTGCTGTCCAGTACACCCATCCGCTTAAAAAACCTCCAATATCTCCCAAAACTTCTTCTGCGTATACTCTAAAAGTCCCCTCTACCGGTTTATAAGTAATCATTTGTGACAGTGCATAAAAAACTTGTGACATGATAAAAGCTGATACAATGTAATTAAGTATAATAATAGGGCCGGCAGTATGAATTGCAATGCCACTGGCTAAGAAAAATCCTGCTCCCAAAATTCCTCCAACGCCAATAAGAACTAATTCGTTGACAGATAGTTCACCTTTTTCCATATTTACACCTCCGCAAATTGTTAGTATTATTATTGGCAAATTAGTGTTAGCTTATTATTGCAAATTTAATTATTCTATAGTAAAATTCGATATTATAAGTTGAAGGAGGTGCTGCATGAAATACAAAATTTTTACAAAAAAAGAAAGAATGCTCTTATATTTTTTGATATTATTATTTTACACAGTGCTTTTAGTGAGTTTTTTTGATGTTTTTATTGATATAAACGAAAAAAGGATTCATATACTTGATACTTTGGTTGAGTGGTTTTTATATGTTTTTTTAGTGATGGTATTTTCGGGATTTTTGCTATCTTTGGCTAATTCTTTTCACGAATTAAATGAAGACCGCTTGATATTGAGATTTGGAATTTTAGGATTTATGCATATAAGATATAGCGATATATCTGCGATTTCAAAGTATAACGAAAAAGACATTCCTTTAGGGGGAATGCGTATTTTGAAAAATACTTGTTATATGGCTTTTGCTAAAAGAAGTCTTGTTAAGATAGAATTAAAAAAGAAAGTTCGAGTATATTATTTATTCTTTTTCAAAAGATGGGTGGACACTGCTATTTTTTCTGTAGAAAAAAGAGAAGAATTTATAAAAGAGTTAAATAAGAAAGCAGGGAAAATGCCTCAATAAGGCAATTTCCTGCTTTAAATTACTTTCCATCCATTGATTGCAATATATTTTATGCCTAAAATACTTTTAAGTTCAATTGTTAAATTTTCTAATTCCCTTTCATATATTATTTTGTCTACATATACATTAATTTTGTCAACACCTACAATATAGTATTTTTCTTGATTTTTTGGAATACCAATAAATACTTCTGGGGTGAGGTTAGGCTCTATACAGCAATTTTGGATATCATGATATTTAATGTATATATTGCCACCTTTTTTGAGTATATATTCTTTTGCAGCTTTAGTGATTTTCAAATAAAACACTCCATTTCGAAAGCTACTTTAATTAAATACACTTGCTTCAATTGCCTCTTTTGTGAGCTTTCCTTTTTTAAGCCATCCATACCATTTTACTACAGAATCTATTATAATGATTATTGTCAGTAGTATTATTGCGAGCGAAAGTACGACAAGTAGCATGTTACCTTTTGGAAGGTAGTTGGTAACTATATTTAAATATGCAGCGTACAAAGTGGTTGCAGCTACGAATATGAAAGGAATTAATGTTATCCACATGTATTGAGGTTTTCCTTTTCTAATAATGACAGTTGTTCCCAAAGCCAAAGCTATTGCTCCAAGTAATTGGTTGGAAGTTCCAAACAAAGGCCATATTGTTGAAATGTTTCCACCATATACTAAGTAACCCCATGCAAAAGACATCAAGAAACTTGTCAGAATTATCCCTGGCCACCAATTCCTATCTCTTAAAGGTTTGTATATTGCTC
Source organism: Thermoanaerobacter uzonensis DSM 18761 (assembly GCF_900129115.1). Classification (NCBI taxonomy): domain Bacteria; kingdom Bacillati; phylum Bacillota; class Clostridia; order Thermoanaerobacterales; family Thermoanaerobacteraceae; genus Thermoanaerobacter; species Thermoanaerobacter uzonensis. The sequence continues at coordinate 18,937 of NZ_FQUR01000015.1, forward strand.
CACCTGCTTCTTGTAACAAATATCTTCCAATACGAGTGCCTGCGTCTATTGTAGTTAAGATGAATAATGCTTCAAATAGTATTACAAAATGATAGAGATAGGCACCGAGATGCTCTAAAAAAGGAATTTTAGAGAAGATAAATGTCATACCTACACCAAGAGTTACTGCACCCCCTGGTCTTCCTGCTACATTTTCTCCAACTAATTGGGATAGAACTGGTAGGTCTACAACTTTCATGCCCAACTTTTGAAAGACTTCAGGAGTTACATTTATGGCGAAATAATCAGCAGGAATCAAGCTTGTGGCAGCGATTAAAGCCATCATTGCAACAAAACCTTCTGCTAACATTGCTCCATAAGCTATAGGCAGTATATCTTTTTCGTTTTTTATCATTTTAGGCGTTGTTCCAGATGACACAAGAGAATGAAAACCAGATAAAGCTCCACAGGCTATTGTTATAAACACATAAGGCCATACTTTTCCAGGGATTATAGGACCTCCTCCTGAAACAAATTGTGTTACAGCAGGCATTCTTATAGCAGGATTTACAATTATGACTCCTATTGCAAGAAGAAGCATTACACCTAATTTCATATAGGTGCTTAAATAATCCCTGGGTACTAACAAAAGCCATACGGGTAATACTGCTGCAATGAAACCGTAGCTAGCCAGTATTACAGTCATTTCTTTTTGGTTAAATGTTAAATAACTGGCTAAAGCTGTGTGTTCAATGTATGGACCTGCTACAACGGACAATATCAAAAGAGTCACACCTATTATTGTTGCTCCTTTTACATCGTCAGGTCTAATCCATTTCATGTATATTCCCATAAATATTGCTATGGGAATTGTGGCAGCAACTGTAAATGTTCCCCATGGGCTGTTGTACAAGGCATTTACTACAACGAGTGCAAGACCTGCCATTGCAATCACAAGTATGAAAATAACAGCTATAGCAGTTGCTACTCCTGATACTTTACCTACTTCTTTTCTGGTAATGTCTATTATAGAAGATCCATCATGCCTTACAGAAGCGAAAAGTATTACCATGTCGTGAACTGCTCCTGCCAGTACTGCGCCAATTAAAATCCACAATGCTCCTGGCAGATAACCAAATTGTGCAGCAAGTACTGGTCCTACAAGAGGTCCTGCACCGGCTATTGCAGCAAAATGGTGACCAAAAAGGACCCATTTGTTAGTTGGAACGTAGTCATAGCCATTTTCCAGTCTATAAGCAGGTGTTGTCCTGCTTTCATCAAATGCTAAAACTTTGGCAGCAATGAAGGCTCCGTAAAATCGGTACGCTAAAGCGTATACACTTGCTGCTATGATGACTAATACCATTGCACTCATATAAGAACCTCCTCTTTTTCATAGATTTCAATATAACTTTAACACAGATTTTAAACGATTTCATTTAATCTAACATGAAAAGAAGAAATTAAACTATAAAAAGAAATATATATAGATAAAAAGAAAAAACAGGGTTAATTATCCCTGTCAAGACCCAGCAAAAGTTTTAGCTCTTTTATTTGAGATTTACCTACAGGTATTTGGGTTTTTTTGTTGTCATCCATTACCACCCAGTAAGTGCCTTTAAACCAAGGTAAAATTTCTATTATTTTATTTAAGTTTACAATGTAACTTTTTTGAATCCTAAAAAAGGCATTTTCTTTAAGCTTTTCTTCAAGGCTTTTTATCGTCCCTTTATATATAAAGTTGTCATTTTTTGTTTTTACCATAACGTCTCCTTCATAGGCTTCTGCAAAAATTATTTCATCTAAATCGATAAGTTTTATTCTTCCTTTTTTTTCAACAGCTAATTTTTCTATTTTTTTGTTTTCGAGTTCTAAGGAGGGATTATATTGTTGCTTCCAGTCCGTATCTTTATAAAAGGTTCTTATTTTTTCCAATGTCTTATATAACCTATGCTGACTTATTGGTTTTAAAAGATAGTCAAGGGCTCCTATTTCAAAAGCTTCTATTGCATGTATATCATAAGCGGTTACAAAAACCACATAAGGCAGTTTCCCGACAGAAGATATATGTTTTGCTACATCGGAACCGTTTATTTTTGGAATGTTTATGTCGAGAAATACTACTTCAGGCTTTAACTCTTCTATCAATTTTAGCGCTGCAAGACCGTTGTCAGCCTCTCCTACAATTTCTATGTCTTCATACTCACTAAGAAGATATTTGAGTTCATCTCGTGCAGGTGGTTCGTCGTCAATAATTAACGCTTTCAACTTCTTCATATACATCATCCCTTTTTAAGTAAGCTTTGGGTATTTTAAAAGAGACTTTTGTGCCAATGTTTTCTTCACTTTTAACTACTAGAGAACATTCTTTACAAAATATAGTAGTAAGCCTTTCATTTACATTATAAAGACCGATTCCTACTCCATTGCCAAAACCTTTTCTCAAAAGATTTTGCTGGTCTTGTTGTTTTATTCCTATTCCATTGTCTTCTACACAAAAGCTAATGTAGTCTACTTCGTCTTTTATTTTAATTTTGATAGTTCCCCCATCACCTTTTGGAAGGATACCGTGTTTTACCGCGTTTTCAACTATTGGCTGAAGAGTAAAAGAGGGCATAAAATAGGACAGTACACTTTCCTCAATGTCTTGTTCTATGTTTAGTTTATCTCCAAAGCGAGCTTTTTCTATATATAGGTAAGCATTGATGTTGTTTAACTCTTGCTCAATAGTAACATACTTTCCTATATTTTTTAAGTTGTGTCTAAAATATTCGCTTAAATTTATTAAAAGTTCTCTTGCTTCATCAGGTTTTGTTCTTATAAAAGATATGACTGTATTTAAAGCATTAAACAAAAAGTGAGGATTAATTTGAGCTTGTAAAGCGTTAAGTTTTGCTTCAGCAGCTAATTTTCTTTGGTATTCCGCATCAGCGATTTCAAGCTGATAAGATATTAAATGTCCCAATCCTTTAGCGAGTTCAATTTCTGTATTTGAGATGACATTATTTCTCGATTTACTTCCTCCTTTGTAGAGTTTTAATGTTCCTACCAATTTATCGTACTTAAAAAGAGGTACAACTACAGCAGAGGATAAAGGACAATCCTCATGGGAACATCCGATTTCTTCTTTGGATTTAGCTATGCGGATTTTTTTAGTTTTTAAAACTGCTTTTGTTGCTTGCGTAAGTATTGGTGTACCAGGTTTATGGTGGTCTGAAGCGATACCTACATGGGCTAGAATTTTCTTTTTATCGGTTAGTGTAACAGCCGATACATTTGTGGAATTGTATATTATTTCAGCTGTTTTTTGCGCTGACTCTTCGTTTAGTCCTTTTCTTAAGTAGGGAAGAGTTTTGGATGCAATTTCAAGGGCGATCTTTGCTTGCATGGCAGAGATTTGTTCTTTTTCATCAAATACGGATTTGATTATTACCATAAATACAGCAATACCTGTTGCATTTACTATCATCATAGGTAATCCTATAATATCTACCAATTCTAAAGCTTGGGAAAAAGGCTTGGCAGTTGTTAAAATGATTAACATTTGTACAGCTTCACCTATAAATCCTGCTACAAATGCCAATTCCCAAGGGACATGTTCCCCTTTATAATATTTTCTTATAAGTCCACCAGAAAATCCTTCTAAAATGGTGGATATACCACAAGACATTGCTGTAAAACCGCCTAAAAAAAATCTGTGAACTCCTGCTATTAATCCTGCACCTAAACCTACTAAAGGGCCTCCTATTAAACCTGCTACCATTGGACCTACCACTCTTGAGTTTGCAATAGCGTCTTTTATAGGTACACCGACGTAAGTTCCTGCAATACCTATTACCCCAAAGATGACCATAGTCAAAAGAAGGTCTTTTTTTGTAACGCGGCTGTTATAGATTATTTTTTTGAAAAATTCCGCTTTAGAAAGCACAAAAGCTAGAAGAGCTATTATGCTAAACCTTTCTGCAAGTATTATCAGAAGCTCATACATATTTATTCACTCCATTATCAAAAATTTTCTAAATTAGAAGGATAAAGTAATCAACATGTCGTATTATTAATATACATCTTAATTATATTTATTCTACAGAAATAACTTTTTTCCTGCAACACATATTTTCCATATATTGCATCTTAATATTTGGGAACAAGTTTTATTTTTTTACGTCTAAATTAAATGAAAGGGAGGTTAGAAGGTGGGACAGGAGGAGTTGTTGGAAAGGGCAAAAGCTGGAGAGGTGGAGGCTTTTGAAATTCTCACAAGCGAGCATCAAAAGTACATATACAACGTGATATTAAAAATTGTTTTTGATAAGGAAGAAGCACTAGACCTCACTCAGGAGACGTTACTTAAAGCATATTTAAATATAAAAAAATTTAAAGGGAATAGCAGTTTCAGGACATGGCTTTATAGGATTGCTATAAACTGTGCTATAGATTATTTAAGAAAAAGAAATGTGGAAAGAAGTAATTTTAGAAAGATAGAAGAATTTGAAAATGAAGTAAAAGATTTTGAAACTCCTGAAGAGGTGGTAGATAAAAAATTAACTGCAGAAATTGTAATGAAGGAAATAAACAAACTTCCTCTAGACTATAAAGTGGTTTTGATTTTAAGAGATATAGAAGGTTTAAACTATGAAGAAATATCCAAGATAATGAATTTAAACTTAGGCACTGTAAAGTCTCGCTTGTGGCGAGCAAGGAATCTGCTTAAAGAGAGAATAAAGTCTTTGCCAGAATTTTTATCATTAGACGAAAGGAGGCAAGTATGATGGATTGCAAAAGGGCACTTCAGCTTATACACCGATATATAGATGGTGAATTGGATGCAGCACAAAAGGAAGAATTAGAAAAGCACATAGAAAGCTGTGAAAGTTGCAGAAAAGAATATCAACTGGAGAAAAATATAATAGAAAGTTTAAAAAATACGCCTCCTTTAGAACTACCTGAAGATTTCAATAAAAAAATACACGAAAAGTTGGTTAACCAGAAAAATATTTTAGAGAAGAAAAAAGAAAGGTTAAAAAAGACGTTAACAGTAGCAGTTATTGCAGCTTCTTTCATACTTATGACAGTATTTGTAGTAAATATTTTTAAATTTGATAAATCTTCACGAATAGAATCGAGTGCTCCTTTAAACAATATCAAAATGACTCAAAGTGCTGATTTGTCTAAAAAGGAAGGAATTAATAATGAAGGTAATATGTTTTCAATTACTGGTCAAAGAGGATTGCCAGCAGGAACTTCAAGGAAAATTACAAAAAATGCAACTGTCTCCTTAGAAGTAGAAGATGTTAACGTATGTTATGATAAAGTGTTTAAATTGGTAAAAGAAGCAAAAGGCTTTATTGAAAGTTCCGATGAAACAGTATTTACCGATGATACCAAAAGGATAAATCTTGTTTTGAAGGTGCGGGAAGATAAATTTGAAAGTGTGATTTCTCAGATTAAAGAATTTGGTAAAGTAACAGCTTTAAGAATAGATAGTAAAGACGTTACAGACCAGTATTATGATTTAAAAGCAAGGCTAAAAAACTTAGAAATAGAGGAACAAAAACTTCAAGACATTATGAATAAGGCTCCTACAGTCAAGGAAATGCTTGAAGTAGAATCCGAAATAAACAGGATAAGAAGCGAAATAGAATCAATGAAAGAACAGTTAAAAGTATGGGAAAATCTTACGAGTCTAGGAACTATAAATCTTTCAATAAAAGAGGTTTCCAGGATTGAGAAATCTTCGACTCTAGGTTCTTTTAGGGAAATCGGTAGAGAGGCAAAACAAGCTTTTGTAAATAATGTAAATTTTTTAATGTTTTTTATAAAGAAGTTGATAATAATATTGGTGATAATTTTGCCTTATATTGTCCTGGTTTTAATCGGTTATAAAGTGTATATCTATATCAAAAAGAGAAGATGACAATTTACATCTTCTAAGCTTGTTGACAAAGTCAAAAATTTTTAAAATAGGATATTTTGCATCGTCGCTCCGATGTTTCAAAGCGACAAAACTAAACTCGACCTTCGGGTTCCGGCAGGGTAGCGGGCACATTCGACATCCCTGTCTTAGTGCCCGCCTCCGCCATCCGTGGCTACGGCCCTGCCTCCACCCTCGGTCTTGCTAAGTTTTGTTGCCGCTTTGTCACAAGTCGCGCCAATTGCAAAATATCCTATTTTCGAAAGTTTGTCTACAATCTGAGAAGATGACAATTTACATCTTCTTTTTTTTGCGGTATATTAAAATACAAAGAAATAAAAATGGGAGTGATTTAATGTCTAAATTTTTAGTAATTGACGGGAGTAGCCTCATGTACAGAGCCTATTATGCCTTGCCAATGCTTACTACAAGTGAAGGATTACATACAAATGCCTTGTATGGCTTTACTATGATGCTTATAAAACTTATTGAAGAGGAAAAACCTGATTACGTAGCTATAGCTTTTGACAAAAAAGCTCCTACTTTTAGACACAAAGAGTATCAAGACTATAAAGCTACAAGACAAGCGATGCCTGAAGAACTAGCAGAACAAGTAGGCCTTTTAAAAGAAATTATAGATGGCTTTAATATAAAGACTTTAGAATTAGAAGGTTACGAAGCCGATGACATCATAGGTACTATTTCAAAGTTGGCAGAGGGAAAAGGAATGGAAGTGCTTGTAGTTACAGGAGATAGGGATGCGCTTCAATTAGTTTCAGATAAAGTGAAAGTTAAGATTTCTAAAAAGGGTATAACTCAGATGGAGGAATTTGACGAAAAGGCTGTTTTAGAAAGATATGAAATAACTCCTCAGCAATTTATTGATTTAAAAGGGTTAATGGGGGATAAATCTGATAATATCCCGGGGATACCTAATATAGGAGAAAAAACAGCGATTAAACTTTTAAAAGAATTTGGCAGTGTTGAAAATTTGCTTCAAAGTCTTTCTCAACTCAAAGGTAAGATAAAGGAAAATATAGAGAATAATAAAGAATTAGCTATAATGAGTAAAAGACTTGCTACTATAAAAAGAGACATTCCTATTGAGATAGATTTTGAGGAATATAGAGTAAAAGACTTTAATGAGGAGAAGCTTTTGGAGCTTTTTAATAAATTAGAATTCTTTAGTTTGATTGATAACATAAAGAAAAAAAATAATATAGAGATTGTAAATAATCATAAAGTTCAAAAATGGTCAAAAGTAGATATAAGAAAATTAATAACTTTATTGCAAGACAGCAGAAATATTGCTTTTTATCCACTAATTTATGAAGGGGAAATAAAGAAAATAGCTTTTTCTTTAGGAGGGGATACTGTTTATATTGATGTTTTTCAAATAGAAGATTTAAAAGAGATTTTTGAAAAAGAAGAGTTTGAATTTACAACCCACGAAATAAAAGATTTTTTAGTTAAACTCTCTTATAAAGGAATAGAGTGTAAAAGCAAGTACATAGATACTGCTATAATGGCTTATCTTTTAAATCCTTCTGAGTCTAACTATGATTTGGACCGCGTGCTGAAAAAATATTTAAAGGTGGATGTTCCATCTTATGAAGAGGTATTTGGCAAAGGTAGGGATAAAAAGAAGCTTGAAGAAATAGGGGAAGATATACTTGCAGATTACATTTGCAGTAGATGTGTGCATCTATTTGATTTAAGAGAAAAGTTGATGAATTTTATTGAAGAAATGGACATGAAAAAACTTTTATTAGAAATAGAAATGCCTCTTGTAGAAGTTTTAAAATCAATGGAAGTAACTGGCTTTACATTGGATAAAGAAGTTCTAAAAGAGCTTTCACAAAAGATAGATGATAGAATAGCAGAAATACTAGACAAAATTTATAAAGAAGCAGGATATCAATTTAATGTAAATTCCCCTAAGCAATTAAGTGAATTTTTGTTTGAAAAGTTAAATTTACCAGTAATAAAGAAAACAAAAACGGGATATTCTACAGATTCTGAAGTTTTAGAGCAATTAGTTCCTTATAATGATGTTGTCAGTGATATAATAGAGTATAGGCAACTTACAAAACTTAAATCTACTTATATAGACGGATTTTTGCCTCTCATGGATGAAAACAATAGAGTACATTCTAATTTTAAACAAATGGTTACTGCTACAGGCAGAATAAGCAGTACCGAGCCGAATCTACAAAATATACCTATAAGAGAAGAGTTTGGCAGACAAATTAGAAGAGCTTTTATTCCGCGGACTAAAGATGGGTATATTGTCTCAGCTGATTATTCTCAGATTGAACTAAGGGTTTTAGCACATGTTTCGGGGGATGAGAAGCTAATAGAATCTTTTATGAATAACGAAGATATACATTTAAGGACAGCTTCGGAGGTTTTTAAAGTCCCAATGGAGGAAGTTACACCAGAAATGAGAAGAGCAGCAAAAGCCGTAAACTTTGGCATAATATATGGCATTAGCGATTATGGGCTTTCTCGAGACCTTAAAATATCAAGAAAAGAGGCAAAAGAATACATAAATAACTATTTTGAAAAATATAAAGGAGTAAAAGAGTACATTGAAAAAATAGTGCGATTTGCAAAAGAAAATGGCTATGTGACTACAATAATGAACAGAAGAAGATATATTCCTGAGATAAACTCAAAAAATTTTACTCAAAGGTCGCAGGGTGAGAGGTTAGCAATGAATGCTCCAATACAGGGAAGTGCGGCTGATATAATAAAAATGGCAATGGTTAAGGTATACAACGATTTAAAAAAATTAAACCTTAAGTCTAAGCTTATATTACAAGTTCATGACGAGCTTGTAGTGGATACTTATAAAGATGAAGTAGAAATCGTAAAAAAGATACTCAAAAATAATATGGAAAATGTAGTACAATTAAAAGTTCCTCTTGTAGTGGAAATTGGAGTAGGGCCCAATTGGTTTTTAGCCAAGTGAGGTGTACAAAATGCAAGTAATTGGACTTACTGGCGGTATTGCATCAGGAAAAAGCACTGTTTCTAAGCTTTTAAAGAAGATGGGTGCTATGGTTATTGATGCAGATATTGTATCGAGAGAAATAATGGTAAAAGGAACAGAAGCATATAATAAAATTGTAGAATATTTTGGAAAAGAGATTTTAAAGGAAGACGGAGAAATTGACAGAAAAAAATTGGGTAATATTGTGTTTGCTGACAGAAGGAAGCTTAAAAAATTAAATGAAATTACTCATCCTATAATAATAGAGCGGATAAAAGAAAAAATAGAAGAAGAAAGAAAAAAAAATCAGCAAAAGGCAATTGTATTAGATGCAGCTCTTTTAATTGAAATGAAACTTTATAAAATGGTAGATGAGGTTTGGCTAGTAGTAGTAGATTCAAAAACTCAAATAAAGAGGATTATGGAAAGGGATAAGCTTTCTTATAAAGACGCAATAAACCGGATAAAAAGTCAAATGCCTTTGGATGAAAAGATGAAGTACGCAGATTTTATAATAAACAATAGCAAAGATTTTAAAGCTATGGAAAAACAAGTTACACTATTTTGGGGAAGATTTGTAACATAAATCATAATATCGGAGGAGTTATTTTGAGGAAAAAAGTTGCGGTAATATTTTTGATATTAGTAGGTCTTTTATTTACTTACGAGTTAAATACTCATTATTTTTTAAAAAAAATTTATCCTCTTAAATACCAGAATTATGTAGTTTATTACGCAAAAGAGTATGACGTAGACCCATATCTTATTTTTGCTGTAATAAAAGTAGAAAGTAATTTTAAAAGTGAGGCAATTTCTAGCAAAAATGCTATAGGATTAATGCAAATTTTACCAGATACTGGAAGATGGATTGCTAAAAAAGCAGATATAAAAAACTACAACGATGATATGCTTTTTGAGCCTAAATACAATATTCAGATGGGGACATGGTATTTAAGCTATCTTCTTAAAACTTTTAATGGAAATATACAGTTAGCTATAGCAGCTTATAACGGAGGTAGTGGAAATGTAGATGCATGGCTTAAGGATAAGAGATTTTCCAAAGATGGGAAACAGCTACATACTGTTCCTTATCCTGAGACAAATAGATATATAAAAAAAGTGTTAGCAGTTTATCAGATATATAAATTTATATATGAAACTAAAAGTTGATATGAATATACAAAAAAAGTTGAAAAATTGGTATAATAGTATCGTTAAAAAAGAAAATAAAAAGGGAGGACACAAATGAAACTATTAAAGTATTTAGAAGACTTAAATGAAGTAAAAATCGAAAAAGATAGGGAGTTTTTCTCAGCTACTCATGAAGAAATAAAAAATGCATGGACTACAGATGTGTATTTTTTAAGAACCCAGGATATTTTATCATATCTTGGTGTACAAGATAAAATAGTCACAGCAGAGATATTTCCAAGAAAAAGAGGAGTTTTTGCAGGGTTACCAGAAGTAATGAGTTTACTTAAAGACAAAAATGTGGAAGTATGGTCTTTGGAAGAAGGAGACACTTTTGAAGCTAAAGATACAGTAATGAGGATAAAAGGGCCTTATAGTGAATTTGGAATTTATGAGACGGCAATACTAGGAATTCTTGCAAGTTCTTCTGGTTGGGCAACAGCAGCAAGAGAGCTTAAAGAAGTTGCAAAAGACAAACCAATACTATGTTTTGGAGCGAGACATGTACATCCAGCTGTGGCACCTGTGATGGAAAGGGCGGCACTCGTTGGAGGGGCAGATGATGCGAGTTGTGTTTTAGGGGCAAAATTAATGGGGAAAGACCCTAGAGGGACAGTGCCTCATGCTGCATTTTTGATTGCAGGAGATACATTAGAAGTGGCAAAAGCTTACAGAGATATAACTCCACCTGATGAGAAGATAACCATTTTAGTTGATACTTTTAAAGACGAAGTGGAAGAGGCGTTGAGGGTTGCTGAATTTTTAGGGGATAGGTTATACGGAATAAGACTTGATACTCCATCAGAAAGAGGAGGAGTTACACCTAGTTTAGTGTATGAACTAAGGCAGAGATTAAATCAAAAAGGATTTACAAATGTAAAAATTATAGTTTCTGGAGGTTTGAATCCGGAAAGAATTGCAGAACTTTCTGAAAGTGGGGCAGATGCTTTTGGAGTAGGAAGTTACATATCTGATGCTCAGCCTATTGACATGACAATGGATATAAAAGAAGTAGAAGGAGTACCTATTGCTAAAAGAGGGAGAATTCCTGGTATTATAGAAAATAAAAAGCTGAAAAAGATAAAATAGTTTTCGGAGATGATAGTTAATGAGAAAATTTATTATATTATCTTTCATTTTGATGTTTATTTTTACAGGATGCAAAACAACTCCACAAAATATGGTAAATTTCCCGCAAACCTCTGAGGATAAAACTGATATTGAAAAAGAAAAGCCTGCAGAGGGTGGCACTTTAAGAATAAATATCACTTCTTTTGATACATTAAATCCTTTTTTAAATGACAATGAACGAGTAAGACAAATGTTGAATTTGTCATTAGAAGGATTAGTTACCTTGGATAAAACTTTAAAGCCTGTTCCTCAATTAGCAGAAAATTGGGAAATAAGTGGACTTAATATAAAATTTTATTTAAAAAAGAATGTTAAATGGCAGGATGGAGTAAGTTTTACGGCTAATGATGTAAAATTTACTTTTGATTCTTTTAAAAGTAATGATGTAAAAAGCCCTTATAAGGACATTCTCATTAACTATCTCTCCTCTTATAAGACAAACGGGGATTATGAATTTGAAATTATTCTAAATAAACCTGTTGCGAACCCAATAGCTTTGTTTACTTTTCCTATTCTAGCAGAGCATCAATATAAAGGTAAGGAAGATATTTTAAATAAAGATATTGTACCTATTGGTACAGGGCCATATAAGATATCTTCTTACAGCGTTGGCAGAGAAGTTATTTTTGAAAGAAATCCTTATTATAGAGGCGACAAACCTTATATAGATAGTATAGTATTTAAAATTGTGCCTAATGAAAATGCTATGATAACATCTTTTCAAAGCAAAGAAGCAGATTTTACTTTTTTAAATGACATAGACTGGGATAAGTATAAAGAACTTTCAAATGTAAATATTTACAAATATGTTATGCAAGATTATGTATTTATGGCTCCTAATTATCAAAATCCAGCTTTGAAAGATTCAAATGTCAGGAAAGCAATGTGCTATGGAATAGATGTTGACAAAATTTTAAAAGAAGTATATTTTAGTCATGGGTTAAAGTCATGTATTCCGGTCCGTCCTGATTCATGGCTTTATAGCAATAAAATAGTATCTCATAGTTACGATATAAAAGAGGCAAATAAAATATTAGAGGAAAGTGGTTGGAATTTAGTTAAAGGGATAAGAAGCAATGGAACTTATCAGCTCAAATTTGATTTGCTGGTAAATGCAAATAATCCATATTTGATTAAAGTTGCTCAAATTATAAAGAATAATTTAAAAGATGTAGGAATTGAAATAAACATTGTACCAAAAGATTGGGACAATTTACTAAGTTCTGTATATTCAGGTAAATTTGATTTGGCGTTAATGGAGTGGAATTTAAGTTATAATCAAGATATGTCTACAATGTTTATGACAAAAGGCAAAGACAATTTTATGGGTTATAGTAATTCTAAAGTTGATGAAATATATAGTAGAATTTTTTATGATTCACAAGAGAATTCTTTAAAAACAGATTATCAAGCTTTGGAAGAAGTTTTTTTAGAGGAACAACCCATAATTGGCCTTTTCTATATTGAAGGAGCAGTTATGGCATATGACAATGTAAAAGTTGTGGGCCCTACTGGATTTAATGTTTTTAACAATATAGAAAAATGGTATATAAAAAAGTAGTGTAAAGTTATCCTAGAATTTAAAGAAAAACAAGCATACCGTAAAAACTTTGATTTAAGATATTTCAAGGGTTGTACTGAAAATTATCCTACAGTATCTTGACACCATCCTTAACAGAATAATAGTTGACAAAAATAAAGAAAGGAAGATTGTTAATGAAAAAAGAAAATGTAAAGTTTAAGATTGTTTTTATACTGCTAATATATACTTATTTAATTGTAAGTAACATATTACTTCAAAAGATGAACCGTATTTCGGAAATTACATATAACCAAATAATACTTATATGGAGCAATCTAATTTTTTATTTTGTTTTAGGGATATTATTAACTATTCCCTTTTTTTTGAGTGAAGCTAAGAAAAAAGGTAAATGGGGGATAAATTATAAATATTTATTAACTTTTATTTTACCTTTAGTTATCATAGTTTTTCCCTATTTTTACCCTGTTTCGTTAGATTTCTTCTATCTAGTATATATATCAGAGCATATCATTAATGCACTGGCTGTTGTATCAGGGTATTCGTTAATTTTCATAATTAATAAGAAAGACTAAGAAATAAATTAGTAGAATACTTTTAATATGACAATATCACAAAATAATAACACAGGACTAAAAATAGGTATTGACACTGACCTAAAAAGATTATATAATTCATAGTGTGACGAAATTAAATAAAGCATGCGGTGGTGGCGGAACTGGCAGACGCGTACGTTTGAGGGGCGTATGGGGTTTCCCGTGTGGGTTCAAGTCCCACCCTCCGCACCATAAAAGAGAAAGAGGCGTTAAGCCTTTTATTTTTTTGTCACACAAATTATTAATTTTTTATAAAATATATTAAAAAAAGATTAAAAAGTTTAAGAAAATGTAATGTAAACATTGACTTTGACTATGTAATATGATAAGATAAGACAAAAGGACAAAATATGCAATCTTGCCGAATCCGAAAGGTACGGAGGAACCGCTTTTTGGGGTTAATCTGTAGCTTTAAGCTGCAGTAGGGATACCTTCTGTCCCGCACCCGACAGCTAACTCCGGAGGCAATAAAGGAAGGAGATTTGCAGTGGATCAGCGAATAGGAAAGATGATTTTTGGAATTTCTGTGTTTGGCGCGACGCTGATAGGTAGTTCTTTTTTGAACCCGGCGTTTGCGGAAGTATTAGGAATTGGAAAGGTGACAGGCAATTATGTAAATGTGCGAACTCAAGGAAGCTTATCAGGAAATATTATTACTCGCTTAAATTGGAATGACACAGTGACGGTGTTAGATAAGCAAAACGGGTGGTACAAGATAAAGCTTTTTGATGGAAGAGAAGGATGGATTTTTGGTGAATATTTATCTGTAAGAAATCCTTCTAATGTCTCAAGAGGAGATTCGGAAAGATCAGCAAGTGTTGGTATAGTGACAGGTAGTTATGTTAATGTGAGAAGTGAAGCGGGTTTATCGGGTAGAATTATAACACAGCTTAACAAAAATACTACAGTGACTGTATTAGATAATCAAAATGGGTGGTACAAGATAAAGCTTTCTGATGGAAGAGAAGGATGGATTTACGGAGAATATTTAGCAGTAAGAAGCTCATCGAATGTTTCAAGAGGCGAAGTAGATAGAAGTTTGGCAGATAAGTTAATAGATTTTGCTAAATCTTTTGTTGGAACTCCTTATGTCTATGGAGGTTCAACTCCAAAAGGATTTGATTGTTCCGGCTTTGTTTACTATGTATTTAGGAATTTTGGCTTTGCTTTGCCAAGAACTGCAGATGAGCAAGCTACAGTAGGAGAAAAGGTTAGTTATGACAGTTTAGTTCCAGGAGATTTAGTGTTTTTTAAGACGCTGGGAAGCAGTGTTATAAATCATGTAGGAATATACATAGGCAATGGGGAATTTATAAATAGTTCTTCAGGTAGGGGAATGGTTATGATAAGTCCCTTATATGAAGGATATTATAGGGATCATTACGTTACTGCGAGACGTATTATAAAATAGGGTCAACTATTAGTGTTGGCCCGGTGGAATATTTAAGGGACGATGTAAGGATTTTTTTAAAAATTTTATTAATCTCATGGGATTTTGTAAGCAAACGGAGAGTGCTCGTAGAGAGTGCTCTTTTTTATATTGACTATTTTTATTCCTTGAGATATTATATAATACTGTATACGCGATATAGCCTATTTTATGGAAGGAGATACCTTATGAAATTTGTAAGAGAAGATGTAAGAAATATAGCCATTATTGCTCATGTTGATCATGGAAAAACTACTTTGGTTGATGCCATGCTTAAACAAAGCGGTATTTTTAGGGAAAATGAAAAAGTTGAGGAAAGAATCTTGGATTTTAATGATTTGGAAAGAGAAAGAGGCATAACAATTCTTGCTAAAAATACCGCTATACGATATAAAGATGTGAAAATAAATATAGTTGATACACCAGGACATGCAGATTTTAGCGGTGAAGTAGAGCGAGTATTAAAAATGGTAGATGGGGTACTTTTGCTGGTGGATTCTTTTGAAGGACCTATGCCGCAGACCCGTTTTGTGTTAAGTAAAGCGTTGGAACTGGATCTAAAACCTATAGTTGTTATAAATAAAATTGATAGACCTGATGCAAGACCGGAAGAGGTTATTGACGAAGTTTTAGATTTATTTATTGAATTAGGAGCAAATGATGACCAAATTGATTTCCCTGTTGTCTACACATCTGCAAAAGAAGGTATAGCAAAATTAAGTTTAGAAGAAGAGTCTCATGACTTGAGACCTCTTTTTGATACAATTTTAGACTATATTCCTGCACCAATGGGAGATATTGAGGCACCATTGCAACTTATAGTGACTACTTTAGATTATGATGATTACATTGGGAGAATTGCCATTGGAAAAGTAGTTAGAGGAAAAATAATTTCAGGGGAAGAAGCGTCTATATGTAAAAGAGATGGGTCAATACAAAAAGTTCACATAAATAATCTATATCAGTTTGAAGGATTAAAAAGAGTGCAAGTAGAAGAAGCAAGCTTGGGAGATATTGTGGCGGTTTCTGGCATAAGCGATATTGAGATTGGAGAGACCATTGCAGATAAGGATAATCCTGAAGCGGTAGACTTTGTTCGAATAGAAGAGCCTACAGTTTCTATGACTTTTAGTGTAAATACCAGTCCTTTTGCTGGAACTGAGGGTAAATACGTTACTTCAAGACATTTAAGAGAAAGGCTTTTTAAAGAGCTAGAGACAAACGTCGCGTTACGAGTTGAAGAAACAGATTCTACTGATTCTTTTAAGGTGTCTGGAAGAGGAGAGCTGCATCTTTCTATTTCAATTGAGACTATGAGACGGGAAGGGTATGAATTGCAGGTTTCTAAACCTACGGTGATTTTTAAAGAAATAAATGGTGTAAAAATGGAACCTGTTGAACTTTTGACAATAGATATTCCTGAAGAATATATGGGAGTTGTAATGGAAAAATTAGGGCCGAGAAAAGCTGAATTGATGGATATGCACACATTAAAGCCAGGAACTATAAGGCTTAAGTTTAAAATACCTACACGAGGCTTAATAGGGTATCGGTCTGAATTTTTAACAGATACAAAAGGAAATGGCATAATGACCTCTGTCTTTTATGATTATGAACCTTACAAAGGAGACATTCCTTCTCGTACGAGAGGCGCTCTTATAGCTTTTGAGACAGGAGTTGCGACAACTTATGGCCTTTACAATGCTCAAGAGAGAGGTACACTTTTTATAGAGCCAGGTACAAAAGTGTATGAAGGGATGGTTGTGGGAGTTAATTCAAGAAGTGAAGATATTGATGTCAATGTATGTAAGAAAAAACATGTGACAAATTTAAGGTCTGCAACGGCGGATGAAGCTTTGAGGTTATCACCTGTAAAAAAGATGTCTTTAGAAGAAGCATTAGAATTTATAGATAATGATGAATTGGTTGAAGTTACTCCTCAAAGCATTAGAATACGAAAAAAGATTTTGGATTCTCAACAGAGATATAAAAATGCCAAATATAACAAATAAAGGAGCTTTATGGATCCTTCAGCTTGTTGACAAAGTAAAAATTTTTTAAAATAGGATATTTTGCATCGTCACTCCGATGTCCCAAAGCGACAAAACTAAGCTCGACCTTCGGGTTCCAGCAGGGTCACGGGCACATTCGACCTCCTGTCTCAGGTGTCCGCCTCCGCCATCCTTGGCTTCGGCCCTGCTTCCGCCCTCGGTCTCGCTAAGTTTTGTTAACGCTTTGTCACAAGTCGTGCTTTATGCAAAATATCCTATTTCCGAAAGTTTGTATACAGTCTAAAGGAGCTTTATGGCTCCTTCTATTTATATAAGTCATTTAAAATTTTGTTTATATAATTTATAGTTTCTTGGTAAGGGGGAATACCCTGATATTTTTCTACTGATTGAGGACCAGCATTATAGGCAGCTAATGCTAATCTTATGTCATGGTAAGTGTCTAACAAATTTTTTAGGTATCTTACTCCTCCGTCTATATTTTGAGAAGGGTCAAAGGGATTGGCTACATCCAGTTCTTTTGCAGTTGAAGGCATAAGCTGCATAAGTCCCATCGCCCCTGCTGAAGAAACTGCGAATGGATTAAAATTAGATTCTGCTTTGATGACCGCTCTAATAAGATTTGCATCTACATTATATTTTTGACTGGTCTGTTGTATTAAATCGTTAATTTGCTGTAAATTTGTATTTTTTGATAGTGCATTATTATTTATATTTTCTGAATCGTATTGCTGATTTTCTATAGCATTATTTAAAACTTCAGTAAAAGGTTTATCAGTGTTAAATATTTTTATATTAGCAGGGAGTCTGCTTTGAATTTCTCGGAATTTATTTTCAATTATTTGATTTACAATATTTGTCAATTCAATCCCTCCCATAGTATATAATTCGACAAATTTCTTCTAAAACCTCTTTTAAAAGTGCAAATTAGTAAAAAAGTCCTATTAAAATTTTTAAAGGATTTTTTAAAGAAGTATAGTATAATATAAGTAAAGGTTTATAATAAGGGTTGATAAAGAGATGAAAAACGAAAGAATGGTGGAAGTTTTAATTGTTGTATTAATAATTCCTCTAGTTTCTCTTTTAGCAGGTTATTTCATTTCAAAAGATATTGTAGAGCCTAACATTTCAAAAACAAATGACAGTGATAATCTTAAAGAGATGGTTGTTAAAGGAATTGACCTGTTTGAAGTTGTTTTAGGCAGCTATTCAGATTTTGATACTGCAAAGTATCATGATGATTTAATGAAGATGAAGGGAGTTTATTCCTTTGTTAGTAAAGATTCTGACAAATATTTGTTAATAGGTGGAATATTTTTAGACAGAGAACAGTCTACTTTATTTTCATCCTACTTAAAATCGCAAGGTATTTCCAGTGAAGTATATGTAAAAAGAGGGCCTTCTATAAAAATTGTATATGACAAGAAATTAACATCAGAAATGGATGTTTTTATAAATAAATCACAAGATTTTCAACAAATTCTTAATTATATGTCAGCTCTTTCTTACAAAGCTTCTAATGACAAATTACAAAAACAAGAATTAGAGGACTTAGAGAGAAAAGTAGATAGTTTTAAAACTGACAAAGGGAATTTTGAAAAAGAAGAAGTGACAATACTAATACAAAAGACGATAGATATTGTTGATAAAATAACAAATGATATTAAAAAAATTGAAATATCAGCTGCTTTAGAAGATGGGAATACCTTTAGTTTATTGCAAGAAAGTTTATGGCAATCTTGCGAAGAATATAATACCTTTTTAAAGACAATTGTTACGCAAAACCAATAATGAGGTGTTAAGGTATGAAATTAAAAGAGGTAAAAGAAATTTTAAATGCAGAAGTTATGGTAGGGGAAGAAAAATTAGAAGAAGAAGTATTTACTGCTTGTGGAGCAGACTTGATGAGTGATGTTTTAGCATCACGTGACGAAAAGGCTGTGCTTTTGACAGGGCTTACCAATGTGCAGGTTATAAGGACTGCAGAGGTAGTAGGAGATATTAAATGTATAGTGTTTGTAAGAGGTAAGAATCCGGGAGATGACATATTGGAACTTGCTAAAAAAGCAGGACTTGTGATAATGAAAACAAAACATCCTCTTTATATAGCTTGTGGCCTTTTGTATTCTAATGGGCTTACTTGTAGAAGTGGTGAAGGAAATGGTACTTTATAGTTTAGATTTTGATGTTAAAGCGAGAGATTTTGATTCTGCCGGAGAGGTTTCTAGCAATTTGAGATCAGTATTAAAACAGCTTTCCTTAAATCCAGATGTTGTAAGGAGAAGTTGCATAGCTTGTTATGAAGCAGAGATGAATATAATAATTCATTCTTATGGAGGTCACATGAAAATAGAAATTTTTGGCGATAAAATACGCATAACTGCAGAAGACACAGGTCCAGGAATAGAAGACATTGAACTTGCCATGAAAGAAGGATATTCTACTGCTCCTGAAGAAATAAGGGAAATGGGATTTGGAGCCGGCATGGGGCTTCCTAATATGAAGGAAAATTCGGATTTCATGGAGATAAAAAGCAGTAAAGATGTAACAATTGTGGTGATGGAAATTTTATTTGAGTAGGTGATAAAATGTCATATTTTCACTCTGTGACATTAGATAAGGATAGATGTAGAGGGTGTACTAATTGCATAAAAAGATGTCCTACAGAGGCAATAAGGGTAAGAGATGGGAAAGCAATGATTATAAATGAAAGGTGTATAGATTGTGGTGAGTGTATACGTGTGTGCCCATATCATGCTAAATTGGCGGTAACTGATAGTTTGGATATGATGAAAAATTTTAAGTACAAGATCGCACTTCCTGCTCCTTCTTTATATGGACAATTTAGGGATTTGACTATTAATCAAGTATTGAGTGCATTACTGGATATAGGATTTGATGAGGTTTTTGAAGTAGCATATGCTGCTGAAATTGTTTCTAAATTTACCCGGGAAGCATTGGCAAAAGGAAATTTAAGAAAGCCAGTTATATCTTCTGCGTGTCCTGCTGTTGTGCGACTCGTACAAATCAGATTTCCCTCTTTAATTGATAATTTATTGGATATATGTTCTCCTATGGATACTGCGGCAATATTAGCTAAAAAGGAAGCAATTAAAAAGACGGGACTGAAGGAAGAGGAAATAGGAGTTTTTTTCATTTCTCCCTGTGCTGCAAAAGTGACAAGTGTGAAAAATCCTATTGGTATAGAAAAATCCAAAATTGATGGGGTTTTTTCTATGAAAGAAATATATGGTCTAATTATTCAAAAAGCTAAGATTACTGTGGTTAGAGATTTAAGCAAAGCTTCGATGATAGGGGTTGGCTGGGCAAACTCTGGTGGAGAGGCTTTTGGTACTTTTGCAGAAAATAGTATTTATGTAGACGGGATACACAATGTTGTGGATGTTTTAGAAGAGATTGAATTAGGAAAATTGAATGATTTAGACTTTTTTGAAGGGCTTGCATGTATTGGTGGATGTATTGGTGGACCTTTGACTGTTGAAAATAATTTTGTGGCTAAAAACAGAATAAGGAAACTAACAGAACAACTTCATAAAAGAGAAGAACCTTTGTTTGATGAGAAAGAGATTGTTTTTGAAGAGGTGAAATGGAAAAAGAAAATAGAAAAAAGCGAAGTTATGAAGTTGGACAAAGACATTTCTAAGGCACTTGAAATGATGAAACAAATAGACACACAATACAAAGCATTACCAGGACTTGACTGTGGTTCTTGTGGTTCACCTACTTGTAGGGCATTGGCAGAAGATATAGTGAAAGGTTTTGCTACTGAGTATGATTGCATTTTTATATTAAAAGACAAAATAAAAAATTTGGCTCAAGAATTAAATGATCTGGCAGGTAAAATTCCTCCAGTTTTAAGCGAAGGAAAGGAGTGAAATGTTATGAGGATAAAAGTAGTGGAGCTTGTTGAGAAAGGATTTAGATTAGTTGCGGGTGACAACGGAATTGACAAAGAAATTGAAGGGGTGTATATATGTGACCTTTTAAGTTGGGTTATGGCCCATGCAAAAGCAAAGAGCGCCTGGATAACAATTCAAACTCATGTAAATATAGTAGCAATAGCTTTGCTGGCCGAAATAAGTTGTATAATAATTCCTGAAGACGCGAAATTAGATGAGGAAGCTAAGAAAAAGGCTGATGAAGAAGGCATCCCTATATTAAGTTTTACAGGAACTTCTTATGAAGCAGCAATAACTTTGTATGAGATGATGAAGTGATGCTTTACTATGATTTGCACATTCATACAGCCTTATCTCCTTGTGCTTCTGATGATATGACTCCTAACAATATTGTAAATATGGCTTCTATAAAAGGACTTGATGTAATAGCTATAACAGATCATAACAGTGCAAAAAATGTGAAAGCTGTGTATAATCTTGGATTAAAAAAAGGCTTGATAGTAGTTCCTGGTATAGAGGTACAAACAAAAGAAGAGGTTCACGTACTTTGTTATTTTTATTCAGTAGATGAATGCGTAAAATTTAGTGAAATTATTAACAAGAATTTGATAAAAATTAAAAATCAAAAAACAATCTTTGGGAATCAATTTGTGATGGATGAAGAAGACAATGTTATAGAAGAAGTAGATTACTCATTGTTAACTTCAACAAATTTGAATATTAATGAAGTTTTTGAGTACATGGAGGGCAAGGGGGTAGCGGTCCCTGCCCATGTGGATCGGTCTGCCTATAGTATTGTATCAAATCTTGGATTTATCCCTAATATTAAAAATTTAACAACAATTGAGATATCAAAAGGTATTGTGACAGAAAATTTTTTGCACTCATATCCTGAATATAGAAAATATAAAATTATAAGGTCGTCAGATGCCCATTATTTAGGAGATATTTCTGAAAGAGAGGAATTCTTACTATGTAAGTCAGAATTAAAAAGGATTGTGTACTGGCTTTGCGGTTATTGAGTTTTTGTAATCCTACTAAATTAGTTGGGATTATCAGAAAATAAAAATTTTTTTATAAAAAGTTGTTAAAAATTTAATAAAGTTATGATATAATATTAACGAATAATGAACAAAAAATTTATATAAGATGTTGGATATGAAATTTTTAATTCACAAGGAGGGAAATAAATGGAGACCTTATGCCAAAAATTCGGTGAAGAGAAAGTAGAGAGGTTTAAAAAGGCTTTGGAGGAATTAAAAAATGTCCCCGGTTCTTTGATTGCAATTATGAATGAGGCTCAAGAAATTTTTGGATATCTTCCGATTGAAGTTCAACTTTATATTTCAAAAGAAATGAATGTGCCTTTGACAGAAATATTTGGAATAGCTACTTTTTATTCAAGGTTTACTTTAAAGCCTTCGGGTAAATATAAGATCAATTTGTGTATGGGAACAGCTTGTTATGTAAGAGGAGCTGCAATGGTGCTGGAAAAAATAAAAGAGAAATTGGGAATTCAAGTAGGCGAAACAACTCCAGATGGGAAATTTTCTTTAGAACCTACCAGATGCCTTGGAGCTTGCGGATTGGCTCCTGTTATGATGATAAATGGTGAAGTTTTTGGAAGATTAACTCCGGATGATGTGGATGAAATATTAAGTAAATTTGAGTAAGAGTTTGATTGTTATGAAAGAATTAGCTCTTTATATATTAGATTTGTCACAAAATAGCATAAGAGCGGGAGCAAAAAATATTTATATTGAAATAAATATAGATACTTCAAAAGATATGCTTAAAGTATCTATAGAGGATGATGGTTGTGGAATGAATGAAAAATTTCTAAAAAAAGTCACAGACCCTTTTATAACCACAAGAAAGGAAAGAAAAGTAGGACTTGGAATTCCGCTCTTTAAGGAGCTTGTCCAGCTGTGTGGAGGAAACTTTGAGATTTTTTCTGAAGAAGGAAAAGGAACAAAAATAATAGGCACTTTTAAACTTTCCAGTGTAGACCTTGTTCCAATAGGAGATATGGCTTCAACAATTGTGTCACTGATATTATCTGCACCAGAAGTGGATATTGTATACAAATATAACAAGGATAACTACGAATTCTTATTTGACACTAAAGAACTCAAAAAAATAATAAGGGAAGTCAATATAAATGACATCAAAGTATTAAACTGGATAAAGGAATATGTAAAAGAGAATATGAAAGGTGATATGGAGGTGTAATAATGAAATCTATAGAAGAATTAGAAAAAATCAGGAAAGAGACATTAGAAAAAATAAATTTGAGAAAAGATAGGTCAGGCATAAGGATTGCAGTTGGAATGGCCACTTGTGGCATTGCAGCAGGAGCAAGACCTGTCATGATGGCGATATTAGATGAGCTCAGTAAAAGAAATCTGAATGATGTAATTGTCACAGAGACTGGTTGTATAGGTATGTGTAAACTAGAACCTATTGTAGATGTTTATGTTCCGGGACAAGAAAAAGTAACCTACGTAAAGGTTGATGAGAAAAAGGCAAGACAAATAGTTGTTGAACATGTTATAAATGGTCATCCAATCATAGAATGGACTATTGAAAATTACGAATAGAGGAGGGAAATAGCATGCTTTATAGGTCACACGTAATGGTATGCGGTGGTACCGGATGTACATCTTCAGATTCTGATAAAGTCGCAGAGCGTTTTACAGAGGAAATAAAAAAGGCTGGTCTAGATAAAGAAGTATTAGTTGTTAGGACAGGATGTTTTGGTCTTTGCGAATTGGGACCAGTTGTTGTAGTGTATCCTGAAGGAGTTTTTTATAGCAGAGTTAAACCTGACTATGTTCCTGAAATTGTAGAGGAGCACTTGCTAAAAGGAAGGCCTGTTAAGAAATATCTCTATGGAGAAAGTGTAACGGAAAAAGCTATAAAGCCATTGGAAGAGACTTCTTTCTTTAGAAAGCAAAAGAGAATTGCTCTTAGAAATTGTGGTATTATCAACCCTGAAGATATAAGAGAAGCAATTGCTTTTGATGGATATAAAGCGTTGGCAAAGGTTCTTACTCAAATGACACCAAAAGAGGTTATCGAAGAAGTCAAAAAATCCGGATTAAGGGGTAGAGGTGGCGGTGGATTCCCAACAGGTGTAAAATGGGAATTTGCTTACAACCAGAAAGAAACTCCTAAGTACGTAGTCTGCAACGCCGATGAAGGAGACCCTGGTGCTTTTATGGATAGAAGCATATTGGAGGGAGACCCTCACAGTGTTTTAGAGGCGATGGCAATAGCAGGATACGCAATTGGAGCAAACCATGGATATATTTATGTAAGAGCGGAATATCCTTTGGCAGTAAAAAGGCTTAAAATTGCTATTGAACAGGCTAGAGAATATGGCCTTTTAGGAAAAGACATATTTGGGACAGGTTTTGATTTTGACATTGAGATAAGATTAGGAGCTGGTGCTTTTGTCTGTGGAGAAGAGACTGCCCTTTTAAATTCAGTAATGGGAAGAAGAGGAGAACCAAGACCAAGACCGCCATTTCCTGCTGTAAAAGGTGTATGGAATAAACCAACAATTATAAATAATGTAGAGACATTTGCTAATATTCCACCGATTATCTTAAATGGTGGTGAATGGTTTTCAAGCATAGGTACAGAAAAATCGAAGGGAACAAAAGTTTTTGCCTTAACTGGTAAAGTAAACAACACAGGTCTTATTGAAGTTCCAATGGGAACTACTTTAAGAGAAATTATATACGAAATAGGCGGAGGAATACCCAACGGAAAGAAATTTAAAGCTGCTCAAACTGGAGGACCGTCGGGTGGATGTATTCCTGCAGAGCATTTAGATACACCAATAGATTATGATTCTTTAATAAATATAGGATCTATGATGGGATCAGGTGGACTTGTTGTAATGGATGAAGATACCTGTATGGTTAATGTTGCAAAGTTCTTCCTTGAATTTACAGTTGATGAGTCTTGTGGTAAATGTGCGCCTTGCAGGATTGGTACAAGAAGGATGCTGGAGATTTTAGAAAAGATAACTTCTGGTAAAGGTGAAGAAGGAGACATTGAAAAATTAGAGGAACTTGCTAAAACTATCAAAGCTACAGCTTTATGTGGACTTGGACAGACAGCGCCAAATCCGGTTTTGTCTACAATTAGATATTTCAGAGATGAATATGAGGCGCATATAAAAGAAAAAAGATGCCCTGCTGGTGTATGCCAAGCCCTCTTAAGATTTTATATTGACCCAGATAAGTGTAAAGGCTGTGGAATTTGTGCTAAAAATTGTCCTGTCAATGCGATTTCCGGAAAACCAAAGGTACCTTATGTAATTGACCAAGACAAATGTATCAAGTGTGGTACCTGTATTGAAAAATGTCCATTTGGCGCGATATACAAAAAATAATTAAGGAAGGAGTGTAAAAGATGGACAAAGTTCGTGTTACGATAGACGGAATCACTGTAGAAGTCCCTTCCCATTACACGGTATTGGAAGCAGCAAAAGAAGCGGGCATAGATATTCCTACCCTGTGTTACCTCAAGGAAATTAACCAAATTGGCGCTTGTCGTATATGTGTAGTTGAAATAGAAGGAATTAGAAATTTACAAACCTCCTGCACTTATCCGGTATTTGATGGTATGAAAGTGTATACAAATACACCCAAAATTAGAGAAGCGCGGAAATTAAATCTTGAGCTTATACTTTCAAATCATGATAGAAGTTGTTTGACTTGTATTAGAAATACTAACTGTGAGCTTCAATCATTGTCTAAAAAATTAGGAGTAGATGAAATAAGGTTTGAAGGGGAAAATATAAAGTATTCTATAGATAATGCTTCTCCTTCTGTTGTAAGAGACCCAAATAAGTGTGTGCTTTGTAGAAGATGTGTAGCAGTATGTTCAGAAGTCCAAAACGTATTTGCTATTGGAATGGTAAACAGAGGATTTAAAACAATTGTAGCACCTTCTTTTGGCAGAAGTTTAAAAGATTCTCCTTGTATAAGTTGCGGACAGTGTATTGAGGTATGTCCTGTTGGAGCTATATATGAGAAAGATCACACAAATAGAGTTTATGAGGCTTTAGCTGATGAGAAAAAATATGTAGTAGCTCAAACAGCTCCAGCTGTAAGAGTAGCATTAGGTGAAGAGTTTGGTATGCCTATAGGAAGCATCGTTACCGGGAAAATGGTAGCAGCTTTGAGAAGAATGGGTTTTGATGCAGTATTTGATACGGATTTTGCGGCCGACTTGACTATACTGGAGGAAGGCTCGGAACTTCTTGAAAGGCTTAAAAATGGCGGAAAACTTCCTATGATAACTTCCTGTAGCCCTGGTTGGATAGCTTTCTGTGAAAAATATTATCCAGAATTTATAGATAATCTTTCAACTTGTAAGTCTCCTCATATGATGATGGGGGCATTAGTAAAGAGCTATTACGCAGAAAAGAAAGGGCTAAATCCTGAGGATATATATGTAGTATCTATTATGCCATGTACTGCTAAAAAACTAGAGATTGACAGACCAGAAATGCAGCATAATGGCATAAAAGATGTGGATGCTGTTCTTACCACAAGAGAATTAGCGAGAATGATAAAAGAAATGGGCATTGACTTTGTAAATCTTCCTGATGAAGAATATGACGAGCCTCTTGGAATGTCCACTGGCGCTGGAGTGATATTCGGAGCTACAGGTGGAGTTATGGAGGCAGCTTTAAGGACAGTTGCGGATATTGTAGAAGGGAAAGATTTAGATAAATTTGATTATGAAGAAGTGAGAGGGTTAGAAGGGGTAAGAGAGGCTACTATAAAAATAGATGGTATGGATATAAAGGTTGCCATAGCAAATGGAACAGGAAATGCAAAGAAACTTCTTGACAAAGTAAAAACTGGTGAAGTAGAGTACCACTTCATAGAGGTAATGGGCTGCCCAGGAGGATGTATAATGGGAGGCGGTCAGCCGATTCACAATCCAAATGAAATGGAAAAAGTAAAAGAATTAAGAGCAAAAGCCATTTACGAAGCAGATAAAAACTTGCCTATTAGAAAATCTCACAAAAATCCTGCAATACAAAGACTCTATGAGGAATTTTTGGGCAGTCCTTTAAGCGAAAAGTCTCATCACTTGCTCCACACTCATTATTCCAAGAAGGAGCTGTATCCTCTAGTAAAATAAATTTAATTAACAGTAAAGCTTCCAATACCGTATTGGGAGCTTTACCATTTTTTTATTTTAAAGTTACTTATAGAAATGTATATAATTTGTGATATAATAAAAAAGAATAGTAGTTTATAAGGCCATTATAACTTAAGGAGTGAAAAAATTGAGAAGAGGTAGAAGTCCGTGGACGTTGGTATTTTTACTCGTTGTTGGACTAATTTTGGGAGGATTTTTAGGGGATTTGCTTGCACATTTTTTTAAAGAATTAGCTTATCATCAAATAATAGGTATGAACAATCCCCTTACTTTGGATCTGAATTTTATTAAATTTTCCTTTCTGCTGTCTGTTAAGGTAAACGTAGGGACGGTAGTAGGATTAATTCTTGCAATATACGCTTATTACAAAATGTAGGTGATAAAATGAAAATTGTCCTCGCTTCTAAATCGCCAAGAAGAAGGGAGCTACTTTCAAATTTAGGACTTGACTTTCAAGTGATTGAAAGTAATGTGGAGGAGTTTTCAAGTGAGAAGCATCCTTCAAGATATGTTATGGATTTATCTTTTAATAAAGCCCTGTTGGTTGCTAAAAAATTAAAGGAAGAAGCTATAGTAATTGGTGCTGATACTGTTGTGGTAATTGAAGATAAGGTCTTAGGAAAACCAAAGGATAGAGATGAAGCCTATATCATGCTTAAAAACTTGCAAGGAAGAGTTCATACAGTATATACAGGAATTACTATCGTCAGGACTAAAGATTTTAAATGTGTAAGCGACTTTGAAGAGACGAAAGTTTGGATTAAAAAATTAGAAGATGAAGAAATTTTTAATTATATCGATACTGGCGAAGGTTATGATAAAGCTGGAGCATATGCTATACAAGGATTTGGTGCTCTTATTGTTGAAAAGATTGAAGGAGATTATTTTAATGTGGTAGGTCTTCCGATTTCAAAGCTTTTTGATATTTTAAAAAGAGAGTTTGGTGTGAGGTTACTTTGAAAGGGTGAAGGGATTGGGCAAGGATGCAAAAATCATGATAAAAGACTTGCCTTATGAGGAAAGACCCAGAGAAAGACTTATAAAACATGGAGCTCAAGTATTGTCAAATGCCGAGTTGATAGCTATAATAATAGGGACAGGAAGTAAAAGAGAAAGTGCCATTACTTTAGCGCAAAGGCTTATAATGGAAGATAGAGGGCTTAAATTCATTATAGATTCAAGTGTAGAAAAACTTGCTGGTATAAAAGGAATTGGTGTAGCTAAGGCAGTAAAGCTAAAAGCTGCAGTAGAATTAGGACGTAGAATGATGTTATCTACGGGAAGTGATAGTTTTACAATAACATCGCCAGAAGATGTCATAAATTTGATGATGGATGAAATGAGATATTTGACGAAAGAGCATTTTAAAGTGATAATGCTTAATGTAAAGAATAAAGTTATTGCGATAGAGACTATTTCTATAGGAAGTCTAAATACTTCCATTGTGCATCCTAGAGAAGTATTTAAGGCCGCAATTGAAAGGTCATCTTCCTCTATAATTTTAGTTCACAATCACCCTAGTGGAGACCCTACTCCTAGCAGAGAAGACATCGAAGTGACAAAAAGGTTAGTACAAGGAGGAAATATACTGGGTATAAAAGTTTTAGATCATGTTATAATTGGAGATGGGAGAGGTATAAGTCTTAAAGAAAAAGGGTATTATGAGTTTGAATAAAATAGGAAGGAGTATACGCGAATGAGAGGATTTTCCAAAGATATTGGGATTGATTTAGGTACAGCTACAACTTTGGTGTATGTACAAGGTAAAGGAATTGTGTTAAGAGAACCTTCAGTAGTAGCTATAAGGACAGATTCCAAGGCAATTCTTGCAGTTGGAGAAGAAGCAAAAAAAATGGTAGGTAGAACCCCTGGAAACATAATTGCTATAAGGCCTATGAGGGATGGCGTAATAGCCGATTTTGATATAACTAAGGCTATGTTGGACCATTTTATAAGTAAAGTTAATCCAAGAAAGGGATTATTTAGGCCTAGAGTTATAGTTGGTATACCCTCGGGGGTTACGGAAGTAGAAAAAAGAGCAGTTATTGAAGCAGCTTTACAAGCAGGGGCGAAAGAAGCTCATACAGTAGAGGAGCCTATGGCTGCAGCAATTGGTGCAGGTCTTCCTGTTGAAGAACCAACTGGTAGCATGGTTGTAGACATAGGTGGTGGTACCACAGATGTGGCTGTAATTTCTCTTGGAGGAATTGTTACCAGCAAGTCTTTGAGAGTTGGCGGAGATGAAATGGATGAAGCTATAATCAATTATATAAAAAGAGAATATAACCTCATGATAGGAGAAAGGACTGCAGAAGAGATAAAGATACAAATTGGTTCAGCTTTTCCAAAGCCCAAAGAGGAAACTATGGACATAAGAGGGAGAGATTTAGTATCTGGACTTCCTAAAACTTTAAAGATTACTTCGACTGAGATTTTAGAAGCTTTAAAAGATCCAATATCCAGCATAATTGAAGCTATAAAGATGACTCTTGAAAAGACTCCACCAGAGCTTGCAGCAGATATTATGGACAGAGGAATTATGTTAACAGGCGGTGGTGCTCTTTTGAGCGGTATAGACAAGCTCATAAGAGAGGAAACAGGAATGCCTGTACAAATAGCTGATCAGCCAACAGATTGTGTGGCACTTGGTGCAGGGAAAATTTTAGAGGAAAGTTCCCTCTTTAGGAGAGTTTTAAGTCCGGCAAGTAGAGTTTGAGAGGTGTTATTGGCGTGCCACGTTTTTTTAGAAATAGGCAGTTTATTTTACTTTTTTTAACAGCCGTGGTGCTTATTGCCGCCATGGCTTATACTTATGATACAGAGAGGTATGCTACTAAAGTAGAATCTATAACTGGAAACGTTTTTGTTCCTCTCCAAAAGGTTTTTTATCAAATGGGAGAGGGAATTTCTAATTTTTTTTCTTCAATTAGTGAGATAGGTACTCTAAGGGTGACAAATGAAAAACTTCAAAAAGAAGTAGAAAAACTGAGAAAAGAAAATATAAAATTACAGGAATTAATGAACGAAAATAAAAGGCTAAAAGAAGCTTTGAATTTTAAAACAGAAAATGTTGAACTAGATTTAAAACTTGCTACTATAACAGGAAAGAATCCAGGAAATTGGTTTAATACTTTTACTATTGATAAAGGCAAAAATGAGGGTGTCAAACCTGGCATGGCAGTTTTAGACGAAAAAGGAAATATGGTAGGACAGATTACAGAAGTAGGAGACAATTGGGCAAAGGTATTAGCCATTATAGATAGAAATAGTTCTGTAAGCGCTGTAGCTGTACGAACTCGTGATAATGGTGTGGTAAGAGGAGATTCAAACGGTGGACTAATCATGATTTATCTTCCTTTAGATGCTGAATTGATAGAAGGTGACGTAGTAACTACTTCTGGTATGAGCAGATTCCCAAAAGGTTTGATAATAGGAAAAGTATCAAAAGTTACTCGAGACCCGGGTTCTTTGTTGAAACAAGCTGTCATAAAACCAGCAGCTGATTTTGAAAGATTGGAGTATGTTTTTGTAGTTACTAATACAACAAATACAGGGAAGTAGATTATTATGAGAAAAGCGTATAAGTATTTATTGATTGTTTTGTTAATTATTTTACAATCAACTTTATTCAGATTTATAGATATTTTTGGTGTTAAACCAGATGCAGTTTTTATTGTAGTGTTAAGTTTTTCACTTTTAAACGGCTCTTGGGAAGCAATTTATTTAAGCCTTTTTGGTGGGCTTATTCAAGATATTCTTTTTAATAATGCTTTAGGGGTTACTACTTTTCCCTTGCTTATTGTTAGCTACATTACAGGACTTTTAAGCAAAAGTGTTTTTAAAGAAAGTTCTTTTGTGGCTTTTGTGTTTGTTTTTTTAGGAACCCTTCTTTATAACCTTGTAACGATGTTTTCAATGGTTTTGATGAAATATGAGTTTAATTTTTTATCAGATTTTATGAATATTGCAATGATACAAGCGGTTTATAATTCTATAATTACTGTTTTTGCTTATAGGTATTTAGTTTCATTTAATAGATATGTTAATGAAAATAAAGTAAATTTTTTTAGAAAAAGTAAATATTGAAGGTGATATCTTTGAATGAGAGCCTTAAAAAAAAGTTTTATACCTTTGGAGCCATTATCATTGCACTTCTTGTTGTTTTAGTTTCACGTTTAGTTTATTTACAGCTGATAAAAGGCGACTATTACAGAGATATATCAATGCGGCAAGCAATTAGACTTATACCTATCGATGCTCCTCGTGGAGAAATTGTTGATAGATATGGAATAAAATTAGCCACAAACAGACCAAGCTTTTCTGTAAATATTATAAAAGGAGAAGTGGTTGATAGTCACCTTAACGAGACTATATTGAAATTAATGGATATTTTAACAAAAAATAATGTAAAATATAAAGACGATTTGCCTATCTATTTAGATGAAAATGGAAACCCTTATTTCAATTTTAAAAATTCAGATGAACTATCAGTAAAAGAAGAAACTTTGAAAGCTCGAGAAAAGGCGTGGAAAAAAGCTAATAATATACCAGAAAATGCTACTGCTAAAGAAACCTGGGATATTTTAATAAAGAAATTTAAAATACCTAAGGATATGGATCCAATAGAAGCAAGGAAAATAATGGTTGTACGTCAATTAATGGAAGAACAAGGATATAATCAATATCAACCAGTAGAAATAGCTGTGGATATAGACCAAAAAACGATTGCTGAAATTGAGGAAAGACATTTAGAATTACCAGGAATTATGATAAATGTAAAACCTGTGAGATATTATCCTTATGGAACTCTATTATCCCAAACATTAGGTTATATTGGTCGAATTACCCAAGAAGATTTAAAAAATTTAGATATGACTAAATATAAGCTTACAGATTTGGTTGGACATTCCGGACTAGAAGCATTATATGAAAAGTATTTAAAAGGAAAAGATGGTGGTCAACAAGTTGTAGTAGATAATTATGGAAGATTAATAAAAAATTTAGGGACAGAACCACCTGTACCAGGGGACAAAATATTTTTAACTATTGATAAGAACATTCAAGAGGCAGCAGAACAATCTCTCCTCACAACTATGCAAAATATAAGAGAAGGTAAATATGGGAAAAAGTATCCAAATGCTAATATTGGAGCTGCAGTAGTTGTAGATATTCATACAGGGAAGATTTTGGCATTAGCCAGTGTTCCTGGTTTTGATCCAAATATTTTTGCTACAGGGAATCCTCCTGCCAGTATTGTAAAGGAACTTTTTAAAGCCAGAAATGCAACAGTTGAACCTAGCCCTGTTTTCAATTATGCGACACAAGGAGCAGTACCTCCAGGTTCAACATTTAAAATGGTAGTAGCTTTAGCAGCTTTGGAAAGTGGTGTTACAACAGTAGATGAGAAATATTTAGATCCTGGCATTTATCCTTATACAAAACAGACTAACTGGCTGTGGAATGAATATCATCGGACACAAGGCTGGGTAAATGTATCAGACGCAATTAAATATTCAGTTGACACATATTTTTATGAAATGGGAAGAAGAATGGGAATAGATAAAATAATAGAATATGCTAAAAAATTTGGATTAGATGAGAGAACAGGAATTGAAATATATGAGACAAAGGGCATAATTGCAAGCCCTCAATATAAAAGAGAGTATTACCTTGGGCTTATAAAATCAATGGTAAAAACAGATACAAATCCAGATGGAGTGATAACAGAGGAACAATATCAAAAGATTGTAAAAATCATTGATTCGGGAAATTTAAGTGACTATAATACCTTTTTGCAATTGGGAAAAATGGGCATAGAAGATCCCAGGCTTCAAAGAAAATTATGGGAACTGATGTATTATGCAAAACACTGGAGTCTAACGGATACATGCAGTGCTGCAATAGGTCAAGGTGATAATCAGTTTACTCCCTTAGAAATTGCAAGTTATATATCTACTTTGGTGAATGGCGGTACTAGATATAAACTTCATCTGGTGGACAAAATTATGACTGCTGATGGTAAAATTATTGAGGAAACAAAACCACAAGTTTTAGATAGAATCGATATTCCAGAAAAATATCTTAATGCAATAAAGTTAGGAATGAGGGGAGTAACCGAAAGAGGGGGAACTGCAAGCGCTGCTTTTAATGGATTCCCTATCACTGTAGGGGGAAAAACCGGAACGGCAGAAGTAGGTATTAAAGGAAGAGATAACTATGCATGGTTTGTAGGTTTTGCGCCTTATGACAAACCCCAGATTGCCGTTGTTGCTGTCATATATCAAGGTGGGGCAGGTTCTTATGCGGCTTATGTAGCGAGAGATATATTCGATGCATATTTTGGCTTGAGTAAAGACAGTTCAAGTGAGACTTTTAAGGAGATAAATTCCCCACTAAGATAATGTAATTTGGAGGATGTTTTATCCTCTTTTTTCTTATAATTAAGAAGGAAAATTGCGATTTGTGGAGAATATAGATAATAACGAGGGTTTTACGGAGGTAGATTATGATAAAAGAAGCGATAAAAATTCAGGGGACAAAAGAAGGACTGGTAATTGTATTAGAAGAGGATGTAGATATTGAAACACTAAAAGAGAAAATAGTGAATAGAATTGAGAAATCTCTTAAGTTTTTTGAGGGTGCGACTCTTACTGTGAGAGTAAAAAGTTTAAGTGTCAAAGAAGAGAAATTACAAGAATTAAAAGATTTTATTTTTGAAAAATACGGTATTGAGGTGCGGGTAAAAAATTTTCAAGAAAAGCATATAAAAAATGTGACAGATGACGAAATATTTAATGGGTTAGAAGAGGGGATAACAAAATTTCATAAAGGGACTGTTAGGTCTGGACAAGTTGTAAAATACCATGGTAATCTTGTAATAATTGGGGATGTGAATCCTGGAGGATTAGTACAAGCTGCCGGTAATATAGTTGTTATGGGGACGTTAAGGGGGATAGCTCATGCGGGATTTACTGGCAATAAAGAGGCTGTAATCGTAGCTTCTTCCCTAAGAGCAATGCAGCTTAGAATAGCTAATATCATTTCTAGGGCTCCAGATAAAGATGATGCCAGTGATTATCCCGAAATTGCAGTTGTTAAAAAAGGTAAAATTATTGTAAAAACGCTTTACCATCTCAATGATTTATGGTAAAATATTCTAAAAAATAATATTAATGGAATGGAGTGGTACGATGAGCGAAGCAATAGTTATAACTTCTGGAAAAGGTGGAGTTGGAAAAACTACTTCTACCGCAAATATTGGTACATACCTTGCTATGAAAGGTTATAAAGTTGCTTTAGTCGATACTGATATAGGCTTAAGAAATCTTGATGTAGTGATGGGATTGGAAAATAGAATTGTGTATGATATTGTTGATGTAGTAGAGGGGCAGTGCAGATTAAAGCAAGCTTTGATAAAGGACAAAAGGTTTGATGGTTTATATCTTTTACCTGCCGCTCAAACAAGAGATAAATCTGCTGTTACTCCAGAGCAAATGCAAAAATTAATAGGAGATTTGAAAGAGGAATTTGACTATATATTAGTAGATTGTCCTGCAGGTATTGAACAAGGATTTAAAAATGCAATTGCAGGTGCTGATAGAGCAATTGTTATAACTACTCCAGAAGTTTCAGCGGTTAGAGATGCTGATAGGATTATAGGACTTTTGGAGGCGGCGGAACTTCACAATCCTATGTTAGTTATAAATAGGATTAAAATGGATATGGTCAAAAGAGGAGATATGATGGACATTGAAGATATTATAGATATTTTAGCTATTGACCTTTTAGGTGTCATTCCTGATGATGAAAATATAATTATTTCTTCCAATAAAGGTGAACCGATTGTTATGGATGAGAGGTCATTAGCAGGACAAGCTTATAGAAACTTGGTGGAAAGACTTTTAGGGAATAATGTGCCTTTAATTAACCTTGATATAGGAAATGGATTTATGGATAGACTCAAAAAGCTTTTTAAGCTGGCTTAGCGCTTTTAGGAGGTGTGATTTGTGGATTTATTTAAATCTTTTGGAGGGAAAAACACCAGTAAAGATATAGCAAAAGAGAGGTTACAACTTTTATTGGTCCATGATAGGGCGGATGTTTCTCCTAAATTTTTGGAAATGATAAAAGAAGACATATTAAACGTTATTTCTAATTACGTGGATATTGATGAAGCAGGACTAAATGTAGAAATTACAAAAGAAAAAAGAAGTGACAACACTTACATGCCTGCTCTTCATGCGAATATTCCTATAAAGAAAATGAAGCAGGTGATAAGATAACTGGCCGTAGGCCAGTTTTTTTATATAGTGAAAATCTCTTTTATATGGTATAATACAAGTTGGATTGCTGAAAAAGAGGGGATTAAAGTGTTTGATAAAAAACTTTTAAAAAACCTTGACTGGGGACTTTTGATTGTTGTGCTTTTAATCTCTATATATAGCGTTATTGTAGTGACAAGTGCTTCTCATGCAATTCAGACGGGTTCCTACAAAAAAGTTATTGTTCAGTCTGCGGCAATTTTAATAGGGCTTATTTCTATCCTCCTAATATGTCTTTTTGATTATAATATTCTTGCTAAGTTTTCTACTTTTATATATATTCTCAACCTTTTTGGTCTTGTGCTAGTTTTAGCGATAGGAAAGATAAGTAATGGTGCACAAAGCTGGATAAGTTTAGGGCCTGTGGATATTCAACCTTCTGAATTTTCTAAGTTAGCATTAGTGCTAACTTTATCAAATATGTTTAGCAAGACGGAAGAAATAAAAACTTTTAAAGAACTTTTGTGGCCAATGGTTTATGTAGGAATTCCTTTTGTTGCAGTGATGCTGCAGCCAGATTTAGGGACAGGGCTTGTATTTATTGCAATTTTTTTAGCCATAATATATATCTCGGGGATAAGGACAAAGGTATTAGCACAGCTTTTTACTTTAGGGATTGCCCTGCTGCCTATTGGGTACAAACTATTAAAACCTTACCAGAGAAATAGACTTTTATCCTTTTTAAATCCGGAACTGGACCCGATGGGAACAGGTTACCATGTGATTCAGTCTAAAATTGCTATCGGTTCAGGAATGTTTTGGGGGAAGGGGCTTTTTCATGGCAGCCAAACTCAGCTCTATTATCTTCCAGAAGCCTGGACAGACTTTATTTTTTCTGTTGTAGGGGAAGAATTAGGTTTTATAGGTGCATCTATACTAATAGTTCTCTATGCCATTATGTTGTATAAAGCTTGGAAGATTGCTTATAATGCTAAGGACAAATATGGAAGGCTGGTGGCCGTAGGGATTATTGCCATGTTTGCATTTCACCTCTTCGAAAATATAGGGATGACTATTGGAATAATGCCAATCACAGGTATTCCTCTTCCATTTATGAGTTATGGTGGAAGTGCAATGGTGGTAGATTTAATGGCTATAGGGCTTTTAGAAAATATAAGCATGAGAAGGCAAAAGATAAACTTTTAGGGGGGATTTCCATGAATATAGCTTTGATAGCCCATGACCAAAAAAAAGAACTTATGGTGAATTTCGCAATTGCTTATAAGCATATCTTTGAAAAATGCAATATATACGCAACAGGCCATACAGGACAACTTATCAAAGATGCGACAGGCCTAAATGTAAATTGCCTTTTACCCGGCCCTCTTGGTGGAGACCAACAGATTGGTGCAATGATTGCTGAAAACAAGATTGATATGGTGATTTTTTTAAGAGACCCACTTACGGCTCAACCCCATGAACCAGATATTTTGGCTCTGCTTAGAGTTTGTGATGTGCATTCTATTCCATTGGCGACTAATATCGCTACTGCAGAAGTTTTATTGAAAGGGATGGAGCAAGGACTTTTAGAGTGGAGAGAAATAGTGGAATAAAAATAATTTATCATAATAATGCCTCCTTAAAAATAAAATGTAACATAGAAGGAGGCATATATCATGAAATACCAACGAATTCCTTATTATTTTCCCAAAAAATTTAACACTTATAAAAAGTATGCAGAGCTATTTGAGAATCAATTAATTATTTCATTAGTTTTATTAGGAATGATTTTGCTTTTTAAAGCAGTTGACGTGCCTATAGCCAACTCTTTTATAAATGCTACTAAAAGTGTGCTAAGTTATAATATGAATTACGAAAACACAAAAAAAGGGTTAAAATTAGTTCAAAGTAAGATTCCTTGGCTCAAAGAGAGTGTGATAAAAGTTTTTTCTCCCACTGAAGAAAAAACTTCAGAAAATAAAACTTCTTCTGATGTTTCTCAGGCTTTTATCAAAATGATTGCGCCTGTTACTGGGAAGGTAACCTCTGGGTTTGGAATGAGAGTTGATCCAATTACAAATCAATTGACAAATCATACTGGTATTGATATAGACGTTCCTATTGGAACAGAAGTGAAAGCAGCATTAGATGGGGTAGTAATGTTAGTGGAGGAGCAAAACCAGGATTTCGGAAAAGTCATAGTTTTAAGGCATGCTAATGATGTAAGGACTGTCTATGCTCATTTATCAGAAATTTTAGTGAAAGAAGGAGACCAAGTAAAACAAGGGGATGTAATTGGAAAGACAGGCGATACTGGAAAGACAACTGCTCCTCACTTGCATTTTGAAGTTTGGGAAAATGGCAAGCCAGTAGACCCCTTGACAAAGGTTGTTATAGGGGATGCTGCCAGTGAAGGCGCAAAATGAAATTTAGAGGGCTCGAAGCAAAAATACATTTTTCTACTTTTGTGTTTGCATTACTTTTACTTGCAACGGGATTTATAAAAGAATTAATTGCTATTTTTGCTACAGTTTTTGTTCACGAATGTGGACACATTTATATTGCCAAGAAACTGAAAGTAGACGTGCTACAAGTCAATATCTATCCTTTTGGAGGAATTGCTCTTTTGGACAGCATAGTGTTTATAAGACCAGACTTAGAAGTATTAGTTGCACTGGCAGGACCTATGTCCAATATTTTTTTTGCTTTTTTTGGAGAATTCATTTCACAAGTTTTACAAATAGATATGGATTATTTTATAAAAGCTAATATTGCAATGGCTTTTTTTAATTTACTGCCAGGGCTTCCTTTGGATGGAGGACGGGTTTTAAAAAGTGTTTTGTCGTATTTTATTAGCCTAAGAAGTGCTGTTGCGACTGCTGTTTTTTCTTCCTATGCTATTTCTCTCGTTATGTTATATTTTGTTCTAAAAGGCATATTCAATTGGAAGCTAAATGTTGTTTATGCTTTTTTATCGGTGTTACTAGTAGTGGCGGCAAATAAAGAGAAAAAGGCATCAGCTTTTTTGCAAATGAGAGATCTTTTTAGAAAAAAAGCAGAGTTCTATAAAAAAGGATTGATGGGGGTACATCACATAGCAGTATTAGAAAAGGAGACAATTGCAAATGTTATAAAAAGTTTTATACCTGCTAAATACCATGTTATAATAATATTAGACGACAAATTTAGGGAAAAATATAGAATAACCGAGACTCAGCTTTTTGAATATGCGGTAGAACATGGATTGTATTTACCAATTGGTGAGATTATAAAATGACTATGGAGGAAGGAAGATGAATAACTTAAAGGATAAAATAGATGCTTTGCTTATGAAAGTAAGCAAACCTACAAGATACACAGGAGGAGAATTAAATTCTTCTATAAAAAATCCGGAGGAAGTCAAAGTAAGGTTTGCTTTTGCTTTTCCGGATGTATATGAAGTGGGAATGTCTCATTTGGGGCTTAGAATTTTATACCATCTTTTAAACAAAAGAGAAGACGTATATTGTGAAAGGGTTTTTGCACCATGGTTGGATATGGAAAAACTCATGAGGGAAAATGACATTCCTCTTTTTAGTTTAGAGACAAAAACCCCATTAGATAAATTTGACTTTATAGGTTTTACTCTTCAGTATGAATTAAGTTATACAAATGTAATAAATATGCTTAACTTAGCGGGTATTCCTATCCTATCAAGAGATAGGAAAGAGTTACCTTTTGTCATTGCTGGTGGACCCTGTGCGTATAACCCTGCTCCGTTATCTGACGTTATTGACTTTTTTGTAATGGGAGAAGGAGAAGAGGTCATAAATGAAATTATTGACGCTTATATAGATTGGAAGGAAAGGAAAGGAGAAAGAGAAGAATTTTTACAAATTGTTTCTCAAATCAAAGGAGTATATGTTCCTAAGTACTATATGGAAGTATACAATCAAGATGGAACGATAAAAGAGATAAGGACTATTAAAAAAGGAGTTCCTGAAAAAGTAAAGAAAAGAATAGTTAAAGATTTTGAAAATGTGTATCATCCTGAAGAGCAAATCGTTCCTTTTATGGACATAGTTCACGATAGAATAATGTTAGAAATCTTTAGAGGGTGTACACGAGGATGTAGATTTTGTCAAGCTGGGATGATATATAGGCCAGTGAGGGAAAAATCAAAGGAAAAAATTTTAGTTTTAGCGGACAAGCTTGTAAAATCTACAGGGTATGAGGAAATATCTTTAGCTTCTTTAAGTACTTGTGATTATTCTCAAATTGAAGAATTAGTCGAAAGGTTAATTGAGAAATATAAGGATAAGGGAGTTGGAGTTTCTATACCATCTACACGAGTAGATGCTGTATCTATAAATTTGTTAAAAGAAATACAAAAAGTTAGAAAAACAGGTCTTACTTTAGCACCAGAAGCTGGTACTCAAAGACTTAGAGACGTAATTAACAAAGGGATTACAGAAGAAGATATTTTAGAGGCGACAAAAGAGGCTTTTTCTGCAGGATGGACAAATGTCAAACTTTATTTTATGATAGGTCTCCCTACAGAGACGATGGAAGATGTGGAAGGGATAGCGGATTTGGCATATAAGATAGTAAATAATTACAAAGAAGTAAAAGGGAATACGAAGAATTTAAAAGTCACCATAAGCACTTCTACTTTTGTACCTAAACCTTTTACACCTTTTCAGTGGACGGCTCAAAACAGCATTAAAGAAATAATGGAAAAGCAAGATTTGCTAAAAAAGAAACTTAAGAG
Source organism: Thermoanaerobacter uzonensis DSM 18761 (assembly GCF_900129115.1). NCBI lineage: Bacteria > Bacillati > Bacillota > Clostridia > Thermoanaerobacterales > Thermoanaerobacteraceae > Thermoanaerobacter > Thermoanaerobacter uzonensis. The sequence continues at coordinate 58,841 of NZ_FQUR01000015.1, forward strand.
TAAAGTGTTAAAGTACAATTGGCACAATCCTTATATGAGTTTTTTAGAAGCTGTTATTTCGAGAGGAGATAGAAAAGTAGGAAAAGCTATAATAAAAGCGTGGGAAAAAGGATGCAAATTTGACGGATGGGAAGAATATTTTAATTATGACAACTGGGAAAAGGCTTTTAAGGAGGTAGGTGTAAATCCTCATTTTTATGCTAATAGAGAAAGAAGTTTAGAAGAAATATTTCCATGGGATGTAATAGACGTTGGGGTAGATAAAAGGTATTTGATTAGAGAATATAAAAAATCTCAAGAAGGAAGAATTACACTTGACTGCAGGCTTTATTGTACAGGTTGTGGAGTAAAGGATTTTGATGAGGGGGTAGTGTGTTTTGAAGCGCCTAAGAAATAAATATACAAAAGATGAAAGAGTCAAATTTATTTCCCATTTAGACATTTTGCGAGTATTTCAAAGGGCTTTGAGAAGAGCTGATATAAAAGTCGCTTTTTCACAAGGATTTAATCCCCATCCTAAAATTTCTTTTGGGCCTGCTCTTATAGTAGGTGCGACGACAGATGGGGATTATATGGATATAGATTTGGAAGAAGATATTTCTCCTGAAGAATTCAGAAAAAAGATGAACGAAGTGTTACCACCTGGTATTGAAATTGTGGAAAGCTATGAGGTAGAATTGAATGATGCGCTTTCTACAAAAATAAAAGGAGCAGAGTATATTTTGCAAGTCAATGTAAAAAAAAGTATTAAAGATATTCAAAATAAAATAGAAGAATTTATGAGAAAAGATGTAATTGAAATAGAAAAAGAGAGTAAAAACGGCAGGAAGATGGTAAATATAAGACCTTATGTTTTAGAGTTAAAAGTAATTGAAGAGGCCGAAGATTATTTGAAATTTTATATAAAATTAACATTAGGAGAGGGAGTTCCTAATCCTTTACATTTATTAAAGGCTTTGAATGATTACATTGGAGACTTGTTTGATATGGACTCTTATAAACTTCACAGAAAATATATGATTTTAGAATAAGTACGGGGTGAAAATTTTGAAAAGACTTATATTGGACATTGATGGAAATTTGAGCCAAATCGCTTTATTAGAAAATGGGAAGCTAAAGGAGTACCATCCGGAGAAAAGAGATGGGAAAAATATTTTGGGGAATATTTATAAAGGTAAGATTCAAAATGTTTTAAAAGGCATGCAGGCAGCCTTTGTAGATATTGGAATTGGGAAGAACGCTTTTTTATTTTTTGACGATGTGCTTTTTCAACAAGAAAATTTACTCAAAAGCATTACACAAGTTTTAAAACCAGGTCAACCAATAATGGTTCAAGTATCAAAAGAAGCAGTAGGCATGAAAAATCCCAGAGTGACCGCTAATATTTCTTTGCCGGGGAAATATGTTGTTTTAATGCCTAATGTCGATTACATTGGAATTTCTCATAGGATTGAAGAAGAAGTGGAAAGAAAGAAGCTTCAGGAAATTATAAAAGAATTAAAACCTGAAGGTATGGGAATAATTGTTAGAACAGCTGCATTAGAGGCGACAGAACAGCAAATGAGGGAAGATTTAGAAGAATTAATTCGCTTGTACGAGAAAATACAAAAAGATTTTCAAAATGCCCCCCTTCCTTCTTTGATATATAAAGAAGAGGATTTTGTAATTAAGTATTTGAGGGATTTGCTTTCTGATGAGGTAGATGAAATTGTGGTTAACGACAAAGAGGAGTATGAGAACATAAAAAGATATTTAAAAAATGTAGGAAAGGATAATATTTCAGTTACTTATGAAGAAGGAGATTTAATGGGGATTTATGGAGCAGATTTTCAAGTCGAAAAATTGTTAGAAAAAAAGGTATGGTTAAAAAGTGGAGGTTTTGTAATAATAGACCAAACAGAAGCTCTTACTGTAATTGATGTAAATACAGGAAAGTACGTAGGAAAATCTTCTTTAGAGGAGACAATATACAAGACCAATCTTGAAGCAGCAGAAGAAATTGCCCTGCAGCTTAAGCTAAGAGATATTGGTGGAATAATTATTATTGATTTTATAGACATGAAAAATGAAAATTTTAGAAGGGATTTGCTTGAATTTTTCAAAAGAGAACTCCAAAAAGACAGGACAAAATGCACTGTATTGGGGTATACTCGATTAGGACTTGTTGAGATGACAAGGAAAAGGGTGAGGTCGCAAGTAGGATCATACCTTAAAGAAAAATGTCCTATATGTGAAGGGGAAGGATTGGTTTACTCAACTGAGTACATCTACAAAAGATTAAGAAATAATATACAAAGGGTGTTGCGGCATGTAAATGCGCGAAAAATCTACATAAAAGGGAATGATAAAGTTGTTAAAATCGCGGTAGAGAAGGGAATTATAAAATTTTACAAAGAGAAATTTAATGTAGATTTCGAACTTGTTGTTGACAATACCAAAAAATATGGCCATTTTGAGATAGACTTTGAATGAAGAATCAAAGTTAAAAAAGCTGCCCAAGGGAATTTTTGGGCAGCTTTATATCTACTTTTCTTTTTCATACTTTGCCACAATTCTCGTGGCTATTCCACCTCTTTCTTGAAACTCACCTATTACTTCCATAAATTTTGGCTGTAGAAGTTCAACTAAGTCATCCAAAATTCTATTTATAGCATGTTCTTGCAGGATACCTACATTTCTATAGGAGGTGAGATAATACTTTAAAGATTTAAGTTCTACTAATTTTTTAAAAGGGATATATTTTATAGTAAGTTTTGCATTATCAGGTAATCCTGTCCAAGGGCAAACAGAAGAAAATTCATTAGTTATATATTCTACAATAGTATTTTTTTCAGGGTATTCATATTCAATGGATTCTAAAACTTCTTTGTCAATCTTTTCATAACCGTAAGTGTCAAATCTTCTCTCTTTATATTTATCTGTCAAATTTCACAACTCCTTTCTTTTCCATTGCAAAAAGCAAAAAATATCCCGTTACCAAAAGTACAGTTTCAGCCAATCCTACGCTTAAGAAAGTTGGAATAAATGGTATATTGGCAGAGATATTTAAAGTGATTCCAACAGATGCTGCAATCCAAATAGCTACGAATACAGCACCTACCAATTTGTGAGTAGCTCTTCCAATGTAGTATCCAATTGTACAACCGATTAAGTTTGAAAGAGGCATAAAAATTAGCTCCATTGTGCCAGCAAATGGGCTAAACAAATTTGCAAAAAAATTTCCTATCATCATGGAAATGGCATATTTTTTATTGAATACTACAATGGATTTTGTAATTTCCCCTACGCGAAACTGAAGGGGTAAAAATGAGATGGAAGAAAATATAACTGTGAGTACAAAATAAATTGCCGCAACCAGAGCAATTTCTGCTATATCTTTTATTCTTTTTTTGGACACAAAATTACCTCCTTTGTTTTGTTAACTGGGGTTACTGCGACCCAGGTGAGCATTTTGCTCACTATGATCAATTTTAACACAACTACTGGAGTAGTTTCAACATAAAAACTCTTTCTATCAATTAAATAATAAAAGTTAAGAATGATGTTTTATTATTATCGAAAAATTTATAATTTTTATTGACAATAATAATTTGTATAATTTATCATAAAGGTAGGAAGGTGTTAGTGATTGTTACTGAAGATGGGGAGGTGATTTTGTGAAGGGGCAATATTATACAATATTAGCTTTGATATTCGCAGTTATAGTAGCGATTTTTGCTATTTCTAATGCTGGACCTGTGGATATAAGTTTTTTGTATTGGCATTATTCAATTTCTCAAGCTTTAGTAATTTTATTGTCAGCAGCTATTGGAGCTATAATTGTGGGGACAATAGGTTTGTTTGGACAAATTCGCTATAGCGTAACGATAAGAGGACTTAACAATAGGATAAAAGAGTTGGAAAAAGAAAAGGAGGAATTGAATCAAAAGGTTATAGAATTGCAAAACTATAAATTAGCGGAAGAAAAAACAAAAGAACAAAGCGATGCCAAGGAAGAGGCGAGAGAAAAAGGAACACAAACTCTTTAGTCGATTTGGCACTTGGTGAAGACATATTTACTACCCAATTCCTTTTTGAGATGGAAATAAAAGGCGCTTGCTTTTTTGATTGACAAGTGATATTTTATTATGTTAAAATATCACTTGTGGCCGCTCAGGACGGGTTTTTAAACTTTTACCTTGTTCCCTGGCGAGACTGGATGTAGGAGGTGCAAAAATGTACGCAATAATCGAAACTGGTGGAAAACAGTATATGGTTCGTGAAGGAGATGTTCTTGCAGTAGAAAAGTTAAATTATCCAGAAGGAGAAGTGATTTCTTTTGACAAAGTTTTGGCTGTGTCAAAAGAGGATGGTAATGTAGAGTTTGGCAAACCCTATTTAGAAAATGTTAAGGTGAATGCCAAAGTTTTAGAGCATGGAAAAGGACCAAAAATAAGAGTTTTTAAGTATAAGCCAAAGAAAAATTATAGAAAAAGACAAGGACATCGTCAACCTTACACAAAAGTACAGATTGAAAAAATAATTCAGTAAGCCATGATTAGAGTAGAAATATTGAGAGATCCAAAAGGGGATATTTATAAATTTAATATAAAAGGACATGCAGGTTTCGATGAGTACGGAAAGGACATCATATGTGCAGCTGTTTCTGCTATATCTCAGACAGCGGTGCTGGGAATAGAGGCGTTAAAAACTGTTAAAATAAATAAAAAAATAGAAAGTGGCGATTTGCAGGTTGACATTATTAATAAAGGTTTGGCAGAAGATGATATACGATTAAAAGCTATTCTGGAGACTATGGTTTTAGGCCTTAAAGATATTGAAGCGGATTATCCTGAATATGTAAGGGTTATGGATAGGAGGTGCAAAAAATGAAACTCCAACTTTTTGCTCATAAAAAGGGTGTTGGAAGTTCCAGAAACGGTCGTGATAGTGAATCTAAGCGTTTGGGAGTCAAAAGAGCAGATGGCCAATTTGTATTAGCTGGTAATATCCTTGTAAGACAAAGAGGAACTAAAATACATCCAGGTGTAAATGTAGGAAGAGGAAAAGATGATACACTTTTTGCATTAATTGATGGATATGTTACTTTTGAAAGAAAAGGCCGCGACAAGAAACAAGTAAGTGTTTATCCGGAAAGAAAAGTTGCACAGAATTAAATCCTGGTTTATACCAGGATTTTTTCATAAATAAATAATAATTAAAAAAGAAAGTGGTGAAAAGATGGTGTCAGATGTGGAGTTATTGGTAGACTACATCAAAAGAAGCAGACATGAGCTTTTAAATGATTTACAATTAGTATTAGGCTATGCTCAACTAGGGAAATTAGAGAAAGTGATTGAATCTCTCCACATTACTATTGACCACCTTAATAGAGAAAGAGATATCTTTAATTCCGAAAATGCACAGGAAATTATAAAGAAACTATTAAAAGAGTAAAAAAATACGAGAAGTATATACTATAAGATAAGGCAGGTGATAGAATTGTTTATAGACACGGCAAGGATATACATAAAAGCTGGAGACGGTGGAAATGGAATTATATCTTTTAGAAGGGAAAAATATGTTGCTTATGGTGGGCCGGACGGTGGCGACGGAGGAAAAGGTGGAGATGTAATATTTGTAACAGATCCTAATTTGTCTACTTTGTTAGATTTTAAATACAGGAAAAAATACGTTGCGCAAAATGGAGAAAACGGCAGAGGTAAAAATCAATATGGCAAAAATGGGGAAGATTTGTACATCAAAGTTCCTGTAGGAACGTTGATAATTAACGATGAAACAGGAGAAATTATAGCTGACCTTGTAAAACCTAATCAAAAAGCTATTGTTTTAAAAGGAGGTAAGGGAGGAAGAGGGAATACTAAATTTGCTACTTCTACTTTGAAGACTCCTCGTTTTGCTGAAAGCGGCGAAAAAGGCAAAGAAATGTGGGTACGGTTAGAGCTGAAACTTCTTGCTGATGTAGGATTAATAGGATTTCCTAATGCAGGGAAATCTACTCTTCTAGCCAGTTGCACAAGAGCAAAACCTAAAATTGCCAATTATCCTTTTACAACACTGACACCTAATTTGGGAGTTGTAGAACATAAAGGGAAATCCTTTGTAATGGCAGATATTCCAGGTTTAATTGAAGGGGCCCACAGAGGAGAAGGACTAGGTCATGACTTTTTGCGACACATTGAAAGGACAAAAATGTTAATACACGTGGTGGATGTATCTGGAAATGAGGGACGAGATCCTATAGAAGATTTTGAGAAGATAAATGAGGAGCTGAAACTTTACAGTGAAAGATTACTTACTTTGCCTCAAATTGTTGCAGCAAATAAAATTGATATACAAAGCAGTAAAGAAAATTTTTCTGCTTTTGAAAAAGAAATCAAAAAAAGAGGTTATGAGGTATATCCTATATCTGCTTTGACAAAAGAGGGAATTGACAAACTTTTGGATAAGACTATAGAAATTCTTTCTTCTATTCCGATTGAAGAGATAAAGGAAGTGCCAGAAGTTATTGTATATACACCTCCTGAAGAGGAAGAAACACTTAATATAGAAGTAAAAGATAATACCTATTATCTTAGCGGTACAAAAATTGACAAACTTTTAAAAAGAGTAAATTTACAAGATGAACATTCTTTAAGATACTTTGAAATACTTCTTAGAAAGAGCGGGGTAATAGATGCTCTTAAGGAAAAGGGATTTAAAAGTGGTGATACAATAAATGTGAGAGATTTTGAATTTGAATATTATGAATAAAAGTGGAATTTGATTCCACTTTTTTATTTACTTTAAACGAGGTCTCAGTGTAAGCTTGTGCAATTTATCTCTTTTGATGTATAATGTTAATATAAAAGAAATATAAATTGGGGGATAGTAACTTGGGAAGGGAGCTTAGACTTGGGATAATGGGAGGCACTTTTGACCCTATTCATTATGGTCATTTAGTTACTGCTGAAGCGGTAAGGTCTGAGTTTAAATTGGACAAGGTAATTTTTGTTCCAGCAGGTAACCCGCCTCATAAAGTAAAGCGAAAAGTGACAGATAAAAAACATCGTTATTTAATGACTATTCTTGCCACAATAACTAATCCTTTCTTTGAAGTATCGACGATTGAAATTGACAGAGAAGGGTATACTTATACTATTGACACTATCAAAGAGTTTAAAAAAATTTATGGGGAGAAAACTCAACTTTATTTTATAACAGGAGCGGATGCTGTTTTAGAGATTTTGACTTGGAAAAGTGCAGATGAGCTTTTAAAGATGTGTAATTTTGTTGCCGCAACTAGGCCAGGAGTTGAGGGTAATAGAATAGATGAAGAATTAGACAAAATTAGAAGACTTTATGGGAATGTCATTTACAAAGTGACTGTTCCTTCTTTGGCTATCTCCTCCACTGATATAAGGGAAAGAGTAGCAGGGGGACGGCCTATAAAGTATTTACTGCCGGAGTCTGTGGAAAGATATATTCAAAAGTACGGTTTGTACAAAGAGGATGACGAAAATGGGGTATGACACAGAACGTTTAAAAAGGAAATTAAGAAATTTGTTAGATGAAAAAAGGTATTTACACTCTATAGGTGTTATGGAAACCGCAATGCACCTTGCTAAAAAATATGGTGCTAATGTAGAAAAGGCACAAATTGCAGGTTTGTTGCACGATTGTGCAAAGAGCTATTCTGATGAAGAACTTTTAAAGTTTGCTCAAAGATATGGAATTGAAGTAGATGAAGTTTTAAAAAATGCACCTTTTCTTTTACACGGTCCTATAGGTGCACATTTGGTAGAAGAAATTTTTGGGATAAAAGATCAAGAAATAAAAAAGGCAATTGCTCTTCATACTACTGGTGATGTCAATATGAGCCTTTTGGATGAAATAGTATTTCTTGCAGATTATATAGAGCCTAATAGAGATTTTAAAGGAGTAGAGGAATTAAGGCGATTAGCTGAGGAAAATTTAGGCCTTGCTTTGTTAAAGTCTTTTGATAGTACGATTTGTTATGTTTTAGAGAGGAGACTACTTCTTTATGAGAAAACAGTAAAAGCTCGAAACTATATTCTTCTGAAACTTGGGAGTGGAGATAAATGAGAAAGGTAATAAAAATTGTATCTGTGTTATTATTGTTAATTTTATTGTCTGTAGGAGTAGGGGGGTATATTTATTTAAAGTCTCTGAATCCTTCAGATGCCTTTTTGATGAAAAAAAGCAGTGAAAACAAAAATTCAGAAACGATTCAGAAAATAAATATATTGGTTTTGGGAGTTGATGAAACATCACCAACAGATCCAAGGCGTTCTGATACTATGATATTATTATCTTATAATCCTAAAACTAATAAAGCTTATATCTTATCTATTCCAAGAGATACAATGATTAAACTTGACAAATATGGGACACAAAAGATAAACGCTGCTTATCCAATAGGTGGGCCTCAGTTGGCGATGGATACGGTGTCACAGCTTATTGGAGAACCTGTTGATTATTATGTAAAGATTGGATATGAAGGTTTTAAACAGTTAGTAGATGATTTAGGCGGAGTAGAGATGAACGTTCCTATGGACATGAATTATGATGACAATGCGGGAAATCTTCACATACATTTGAAAAAAGGTGTACAGCTTTTGGATGGAGAAAAGGCTTTACAGTTGGTGAGATTTAGACATGGGTATGCAGAACAAGATTTAGAAAGGGTCAAAGTACAAAGAGAATTTTTGTTAGCAATGTTTGAAAAAGCTAAAAACCCCAGTACTTTGTTAAAAATTCATCGTATATTAAAAACCATAAATCAATACGTAGAAACAAACATACCACCTGTTACTATGCTAAAGTATGCAGATTACCTTTTGAAACTTGACAAAGACAATATAAAAACAGCTACTTTGCCTGGTACTCCTCAGTACATTGATGGGATTGCTTATTATATTACAGATCCCCAAGAAGTAAGACAATTTATGGCGAATTTAGATGGCAATATAGATGATAAAACTAATGAGATGACAGTTAACAAAAATATAAAAATAGAGGTTTTAAATGGCGGTGGTGTACCAGGAGTAGCCGCAAAGACAGCTGATTTGTTAAAACAACAAGGGTATGATGTAGTGAAAATAGGGAATGTAATAGGTACCACTTACAACACTACTCAGATAATTAATAGGACTGATGATAAAAAAGTAGTAGAAGATTTGAAAAAAATTTTAAAAAATGCTATCGTAGTGGAAGATACAAATGGAGGCAGTAGTGTTGATATAACTATAATTTTGGGAAAAAATATATAAAGTGGAGGTTGATTTAGTGATAGACGTAAAAGATAAGGTATTTAAAATCTATAAAGTTTTAGAAGATAAGAAAGCTTCTGATATAAAGATTTTGTATATAGGAGACTTAACAATTGTTGCAGATTATTTTATTATTGCCACTGGCAATTCGGATACTCACGTTAAAGCATTGATAGACGAAATTGAAAAAAAACTTATGGAAGACGGCATTTTTGTTGGTCATATTGAAGGTTACAATTGGGGTAAGTGGGTTTTAATGGATTATGGTGATGTAATAGTTCACATATTTCAACAACCCGAAAGGGAATTTTATAATTTAGAAAGATTGTGGGCAGATGCAAAGGAAATAGTGCTTGACAACCTTGTTTGAGGCATGTATAATAACGTTAATAAATTTTTTATTAATATCTTATCTTTTGTGCGGATATTTTTATAGCCCTATCAGTAATTTTTCATTACCTCATTGAATATATTTAATATTGTATGATTAGGGGGATTTAAAGCCAATGAAGACACATCCTATCTTGAAGAGCATAATCCCTATGATGGAAGGAATAGCACATACGTTTGGAAAAAATTGTGAAGTAGCATTGCATGACTTTTCTTCTCCACAAAGTCCAATTATCGCAATTGTAAACGGGCATGTAACAGGAAGAGATGTAGGGAGCCCTTTACCTGAAACTATATCGAAAGTATTAAAATCTGATAACGTAGAAAATTTAACAAATTACAAAAATAAAGGCAAAGATGGAAAAATTTTAAAGTCATCTGCTCTTTTTATAAAAGATGAAAATGGTAAACCTGTTGGATGCCTTACCATCAATATTGATATTTCGGAATTTATAATGGTAAAAAATACTTTATCAGAGTTTTGTGATGTGACGGATACCAATGAAGAGGCTCGAGAGGCTTATACAGGTAGTGTTAGCGATGTGCTGGAAAGTATAGTAAACACAACGTTAGAAAATTACGGGAAACCTGTGAATTTCATGACAAAAGAAGAGAAGGTACAAGTGGTTAAGATGTTGGATGAAAAAGGGACTTTTTTGATAAGAGGTGCTGTGGATTACGTAGCAAAAATATTGTGTGTTTCCAGATATACTATATATAATTACTTAGATGAAATAAGGGTAGGAGAGGATTTTGGGAAATATTAGTATGTTTTCCTTTACAACTTTTTGATTTTATGATATAATAAAAATAAATTGAAAATTAAATAAAATGCTAAACGCTGAATTCGTAAAGAAGCGGGGGAACCACTTTCCGGGGTGAATCCATCTTTGTAATAAGATGGTAGGGTTATCTTTCGACCCGAATCCGTCAGCTAACCTCGTAAGCGTTGAAAGAGGAGGATGATAGCATTGGTGTCTTTTTGTGTCTTTTCAGACACCGAAGGTTAAAGCTATAGATTTTCCTCTATAGCTTTTTCATTTCTTTAAAAGGGGGTAGTCAAAATGAAGCAACTCTCTTTTGCAGTAATTGGAGCTGGGAATGGGGGTCAAGCGATATCCGGGCATCTCGCTTTAAAAGGTTATAAAGTTAATTTGTTCAATAGAACCTATCAAAAATTACTTCCTATTATAGAAAAAGGTGGAATTGAACTAGAAGGAGAAGTGGAAGGCTTTGGTAAGTTAAATGTGATAACTGATGACATGGAGAAAGCTATTAGAGATGTTGACATAATTTTAGTTGTAGTTCCTGCTTCTGCCCATTATAAAATTGCTGAAGAGATGCTGCCATATCTTAAGGATGGTCAAATAATTGTATTAAATCCTGGAAGAACTGGTGGTGCTTTAGAGCTTTATAATGTTATAAGAAAAAGAGGAGATTTAGATGTAGTTATTGCAGAAACAGATACTTTTATATATGCCTGCAGGTCTTCCATGGGAAAATCGAAAATATATAAGATAAAGGAAGTTGTATCTGTTGCTGCAATACCTAAAGATAGAACACAAATGGTGGTGGAAGCACTTAATACTGCCTTTTCTCAATTTATTCCAGCACAAAATGTTCTTGAAACGAGTTTTAACAATTTTGGAGCTGTTTTTCATCCTACACCCACTCTTTTGAATGCAGCGAGAATAGAAACTACTAAAGGTAATTTTGAATATTATCGTGAAGGTATTTCTCCTTCTGTTGCAAAGATATTGGAGAAAATAGACAATGAGAGAATGATGGTGGCAAAAACCCTGGGTGTAAACGCTATTTCAGCTAAAAGATGGCTAAAAGAAAGTTATAATACGGAAGGAGAAAATCTATATGAGGCAATTCAAAATACAAAAGCTTATGTTGGTTTATTAGCTCCTCAAACATTAGACTGTCGTTATATATTTGAAGACGTTCCTATGAGTTTGGTGCCTATGTCTTCTATAGGGAAAGAAATAGGCATTAAGACTCCAACTATTGATGCTGTTATACATCTTGCTTCAGTTATGCATGGAAAAGATTATTGGAAAATTGGAAGAACGGCTGAAAAGCTTGGCATACAAGGTATGACAGTTGAAGAAATTATAGAATTGGTGGAAGGAAAAAGAAAGGAGGTAACGACAGCATGAAAAAGTTAATTGTAGCGGCAGCGATAGGCAATTGCGTCCATGTAGCAGGTGTGTATAATTTTTTGAGATTTGCAGAACAGCAAGGTTATGAGACTGTATTTTTAGGCCCTGCAGTTCCTATTAAAAAATTGATTGAAGCTGTTAAAGAACATAAGCCAGAGATTGTAGGAGTAAGCTTTAGACTAACTCCGTCAGCTCTTGAAAAACTTTTAGAAGAACTTAAAAGAGAAATAGAATTTAACAATTTAAAAGATATAAAATGGGTGTTTGGTGGTACAGAACCTAATGCAGAAGTAGCGAGAAGGTCGGGAATATTTGCAGCAGTTTTTGATGGTAAAAATGGCGATGAAGCTACAATTAATTTTTTAAGAGGAGGAAGTACAAATCATAGACAGCGGGTTTTTGCTGATACACTAATAGGAAGAATAGAGGACAAATTCCCCTATCCTATCATAAGACACCACTTTGGGCTTCCTTCATTGGAAGATACTATAGAAGGTGTTAAGAAGATAGCAGAGGCAGAAATTTTAGATGTAATTTCTCTTGCCCCAGACCAAAATGCACAAGAACACTTCTTTGATAAAAAATATGACAAAGCTTTAGATGGAGCAGGCGGTGTCCCTATAAGAAAGGAAGAAGACTTATTAAGGATATATGAGGCTTCAAGAAGAGGTAATTATCCTCTTTTAAGGTGCTATAGTGGCACAAATGACGTATTTAAGATGGCAGAAATGCTTTTAAGAACGATCCACAATGCGTGGGCAGCAATACCACTTAGCTGGTACAATGTTCTCGATGGAAGAGGTCCAAGAGATGTTAATACTTCAATCAGAGAAAATCAACAATTGATGAAATGGCACGCCGAAAGGGGTGTACCAGTGGAGGTAAATGAGCCACACCATTGGAGCTTGAGGGATGCTCATGATGTAATTGGGGTAACAATGGCATATCTTGCGGCATATAATGCAAAGAAAATGGGTGTTAGAGACTATGTAGCTCAGTTTATGTTTAACGTGCCTGCTTCTATTTCACCAAAAATGGATTTGGCAAAGATGTTGGCTAAGATAGAGCTAATAGAAGAATTGCAAGATGAAAATTTCAGAGTTATAAGGCAAGCAAGAGCAGGACTTGCAAGTTTTCCAACTGACCTTTTAGAGGCTAAAGGCCAATTGGCTTCTAGTGCTTATCTCTCTATGGCTATAAGACCTCATATATATCACGTAGTGGGATATTGTGAAGCTCATCATGCTGCAACGCCAGAAGATATAATTGAAAGCGTTAAAATAGTAAAAGCCGTGATAAAAAACTCTATGTTTGGAATGCCTGATTTGACTCAGGATAAAGAAGTAATTCAAAGAAAAGAACAGTTAAAGAAAGAGACAAGGGTTTTATTGGAAGCGATAAAGAGCTTGGCACCTCACAGTCCTGATCCACTTTCTGATCCAGACGTATTAGCATTGGCTATAAAGATTGGTCTATTAGATGCACCTCATCTCAAAGGTAACAAATACGCTAAAGGAGCACTACAAACCAAAGTTATAGATGGGGCATGCTATGCTTATGACTATGAAAAACACAGAATAATACCTGAAAAAGAAAGGGTAGAAAAGATTTTACGTGAATATGGAAAATCAACTATAGAAGTGTGAAAATTCAGGAACGTAAGATCTTTTCTTACGTTCCTATTTAATTTGTTTTATATCTAAAAGGGAGGAATGATAGGAAATGTGTGGATTAGCAGGAATTATAGGAACTGGTGATAAGAGCAAAGTACAAAGGATGCTTGAGAAAATACGACATCGTGGCCCGGATGAGTCAGGTATTTTTGCAGACGAAAATATTACATTAGGCCATAATAGGTTGACAATAATTGACCTTTATCATGGACGGCAACCTATAAAAAACGAAGATGGCAGATATTGGCTTATTTATAATGGAGAAATTTACAATTACCAATTATTGCATAAAGAGTTAAAAAATCATATTTTCTACACAGATACTGATAGTGAAGTAATAGTTCATTTGTATGAAGAACTAGGTAAAAATTGTGTTAACTATATTGATGGAATGTTTGCTTTAGCTATTTATGACTCTGAAAAAAAGACCATATTTATTGCTCGCGATCCCTTAGGAATAAAGCCATTGTATTATGGTAAAACAAAAGAAGGCTATTTTGCCTTTGCTTCAGAGATCAAAGCACTTCAGGAAGTAACTGATGATATAAATGAATTTCCTAATGGATATATTTATACAACTGGAAACGGATTTGAGAGATATTATTCAATTCCGCAGGATCCGATGCATTTTGCAGATGTTGATAATATTATTAATGGATTAAGGCTTAGATTAGAGGATTCAGTAAGAAAAAGGTTGATTGCTGATGTGCCTGTTGGAGTATTTTTAAGTGGTGGATTGGATAGTAGCCTTATAGCAGCAATAGCAGCAAAATACAAAAATCCCCTTCACTCATTTGCAGTAGGTGTTGAAGGAAGTAATGACTTAAAGAATGCCAGAGTTGTTGCTGATTATGTAGGTACGATTCACCATGAATTTATTTATACAGAGGAGGACATAAAAAAAGTTTTGCCCAAAGTTATATATCATCTTGAATCCTGTGATCCAGCCTTAGTCAGAAGTGCTGTTGCAACATATTTTGTATCAAAACTTGCAAGCAATTACGTAAAAGTTATCCTTTCGGGAGAAGGTGCTGATGAGTTATTTAGCGGATACCATTACCTTAAAAATTATACAAATCCTTGGGAATTACAATCTGAATTAAAATATATAACTCGAAATTTGCATAATACAAATCTTCAAAGAGTTGACAGAATGACAATGGCACATTCCATTGAGGGACGTGTACCATTTTTAGATTTAGAAGTATTACGGTATGCATTTAAAATAATACCATCCTTTAAAATTAACGGCCGAGAAAAAACTGAAAAGTGGATACTTAGAAAGCTTGCAGAAAATTATTTACCAGAATCAATTGTATGGAGAAGAAAAGAAAAATTTTCAATAGGAACTGGTACATCTGAAATATTAAATAAAATAGCCGAATCAGAAATTAGTGATGCAGAGTACCTAAAAAATAGATTTCTACCTAACGGTTTTGAAATAAAGTCTAAAGAAGAGTTGTATTATTTTAAAATTTTAAAAAGATTTTTTAATGTTGATTCCTTTATAAAGGACATGGGAAGAAGTAGGAGTCTCAATGACAACCAAATATATGCATAAAAAAGGGCATTCTGCCCTTTTTTTAAATCAATATTTTGAAAAAATATATTTCTTTCTATTTCTAATTTTCCGCCTTCTCCAAAGGATAAAAGCTATTCCTAAAATTGCTGTTCCAGTAATGAATCTTACAGGGTTAGTATACATTGTATTTTTTACCTCAGAAGATTGTACATCTTTATAATAATTTCCCCAAAAGTTTTTATAAACAGATTCGGCTGCAATAAGAGGATTGGTACCTATTTCCTTTTCATTTAAAGTGTATTTAATGTATCCTAATGTTTCTCCTTTATTTATTGGCGCTTTTATGTTTTTATTTAATATTATTTGAGCTTCTATAGAATTTTCTTGCCCTTTGGGGACTTCATAATAAAAGTCTTCTTTCGCTATAAGAGGAAGTTTAAAGTGAGATTTTCCTAAGTCGATATATGTTACTACCTCACCTTTTTCTGTTTTTTTCACTAAAGTAAAGTTTTGAAATCCGTAGTCTAAAAGCTTTATAGTATCTGTCCAGATATTTGTTCCTTGGTCTCCCATTATGACGGATATAAGTCTATGTCCATTTCTTGTTGCAGAAGCTACTAAAACTTGACCTGCTGCAACCGTGTATCCCGTTTTTACTCCATCAGCGCCTTCATAGTGAAAGCTCGAAGGTTTAATTAAGCGATTGCTTAACCATAGGTCTCTTACTTTCTCAAACTTATTAGTAGGGGGAATTTGATAATGTATTGTAGTTACTATTTTTCTAAATTCAGGGTTTTGCATTGCATACCTTGCTATTAATGCCATATCGTAAGGGGTGGAATAATGATTTTCATCAGGGAGACCATTTGGATTTACAAAATGACTATCATGAGCCCCAATTTCCTTAGCTTTTTCATTCATTATTTTAGCAAAATTTTCTACACTTCCCCCAATATATTCAGCGATGGCGATGGCAGCATCATTAGCTGATTCTAGCATAATAGCATAGAGTAACTGCTCTAAAGTGAGCTTTTCACCGGGAGAAAGATAGATAGAATTTCCGTCTATTTTTGTAACATTATCGCTTGCAGTTACGATATCATTTAAGTTTCCTCTTTCGATGGCAATAATTGCAGTAAGAATCTTGGTTGTACTGGCAGGGTACATTCTTTTGTGCATATTTTTATCATATAACACTTGGCCAGTAGTAAAATCCATTAATACTGCAGTTGGACCAACTATTTCTGGCTTTTGTGTAATAGCATAGATAGGAGTAATTTGACCTATTACAATGAATAGTACAATTAAAAATATCAATATTTTTTTCATTTTTATGCCTCCAATTTATGCTGATATTTAAAGTATACCAAAAAAACATGAAAAATAAAAAGGAATTTTTTAATTCATGTAGAAATAAATAAAGGAAGCTGTAAAAAGAGGTGTTAGTATGCCTTATTTTTCAAAAAAACAGCAATATGCTATAGTTGTTATATTATGCTTTATATTGGCATTTTCAGGATATATAATTTACAAAAATTATAAATTAAAAAATGAATTTGTCGTCAATGCAAGCAATGAGAGTGTGTCAATGGAAAGAATTGTAAAAAATGAAGAGAACAAAGAAAAGCCTTTGGAAATAAAAGTATATGTGACAGGATTAGTAAAAAATCCAGGAGTTTACACTATGAAAGAAGGAGAAAGGATTATAGATGCTATAAATAAAGCAGGAGGACCTTTGGAAGAAGCAGACCTCACAAATATAAATCTCGCGCAGAAAGTTAAGGATGAACAAATGATAAGAGTTCCAAAAAAGGGTGAAACAAATAATATTTCTCCTACTAGTGCAATACAAAAAAATGAAAAAATAAATATAAATACTGCGACTAAAGAAGAATTGCAAACTTTGCCAGGAATAGGACCTGTGACGGCTGAAAGGATAATTGAATTTAGAGAAAGTAAAGGCTCCTTTAAAAAAATTGAAGACATAATGAATGTTCCTAGAATAGGTCCTAAAATGTTTGAACAGATAAAAGACAAGATTACTGTGGACTAACTGATGTTAAATAGTTCCATGTAGAACAAAAAATGCTATATTAAATGAGGGGTTTTATGAAAAAGTTAATAGCTATTATAATTGGGATTATATTTTTATTTAATTTTATACTAGTACCAGCGCAAAATGATACTTCTTCGGATTTTGATAAGGCGAAGCAGGAGGAACAAAAACTTGTATTAGAGCTATTAAATCTTGAGGTAGAAAGGCTTAAAACTCAAAAATCTTTGGACGATTTAACAATAGAGATTGAAAATTTAACTGTAGCTATTCAGGAAAAATATAAAGAAATACAAATGGTAGATAAAGACATAGAAAATGAAAAAGAGATAGTAAAGACTTGGTTTAGGTTTTTGTATATGGATGGGACAAATGCCATATTATCACTTCTACTTATGTCACAAAATTCTAGTGAATTATTGCATAGGCTTATTTACATAGACATTGTAACCAATTATTTTTACAATAAACTAGAAAATTTAAATAAGCTTGTAAAATATAAAAGAGAAGAGGAAAATAGATTAACCTCTCAAAGATTGCAGCTTATAGAAAAACAAAAAGAACAAATAGAATTGCTAAAAAAAATAGATGAATTAAGGTTAGCTAAAAGCCAAATGTTAGACGAAATAAAAAAGAAAATCGCAGATTATCAAAAGATATTTGCAATGGCTGATAATTTGGGCAAAATGTTTCCTTCTTTAGATTATTTATTAAGCCACCTTTCTCAATTTCCATGGGATACTTTGGAGTATAAGGATTTGAGTTTTTCCTTTTTTAACGTATCAGCTTCTTTTACTGATGTTGATGTAACAAAGATGATACGCTCTTATAGTGATAAGTTAAAAGATCTAACAGTATCTTTTAGTAAAGAAGGTTTTGAAATAAAAGATGATGATTTATACACTTTAAAAGGTAATTTTGTGATAGAAGATAACAAAATTAAATTGTTAATAAATTCTCTAAATATAGGGGATATAAAAATTAGTGGTCAGTTGCTTCAAAAAATTCTTTATGGCTATGACACGACTATAAACATTAAAATTCCTGTTGAAGGATTTAAATTAAAAAAGGTGGAGGCAGAAGAAGGCTATGTAAAGTTTACTTTAGAAAAATAGTTTTTTATAAAACTTCTTTTTTAGAATGGGCAATTCTAGCACAAGCTGCGGCGATTATTGCAGCTACTAGGTCATCAATAAAGGTATTACACTTTTTTTCTTTATCTTCATTAAGTTTTCCTATTATGCCGGGTTTTACTTTATCAAGATATCCAAAATTAGTAAGACCTATAGAACCATAAACATTTGTAATGCTTAAGGCTAAAATTTCATCAATGCCATATAAGGGTTCATCTCTTTTTAAAATGGACAAAAGAGGTTCTTCTAATAGGTCTTTTTCTGCTAGTTTGTCTAAAGCGATTCCTGTCAAGATTGCATTTTGAACTTCCCTTTTCTCAAGTACATGATGTAAATTTTCTATGCATTCCTCTATTGTTAAATCATCGTAATATTTTTTTTGCAAGTCTAATACTAATACTGCCATATCTTCTAATGTAACTCCTCTTTCTTCTAAAAGGTTTATAGCAATATCTTTCATTTTAACAGCTCCTTTTTTAAGTTTATAGTATGATTATACCACAAATTTTTGTTGAAATACTTCTTTGTTGAAAAAACACTTCAATTAAAGTATAATCAAAATAGTTTAAACTTATGAAGAGGTGAGAAGATGAGTGAAGTAAGAGCAAGATTTGCTCCAAGTCCTACAGGGAGTTTACATATAGGTGGTGCCAGAACTGCTCTCTTTAATTGGCTTTTTGCAAGGCACAATGGAGGAAAATTTATTTTAAGGGTTGATGATACTGATTTAGAAAGGTCAACAGAAGAATCCATGAAAGGAATACTTGATGGACTTCGGTGGTTAGGTATTGATTGGGATGAAGGACCTATCTACCAATCGCAAAGGATAGAAGAATATAGAAAATTTGCAAATAAATTATTAGAGGAAGGAAAGGCTTACTACTGTTTTTGCACAAAAGAAGAGTTAGAAGAAATGAGAAAGCAGGCAGAAAGAGAAGGCAGACCTCCAATGTATACGGGGAAATGTAGAAATTTGACTAAAGAGCAAATAGTGGAGTATTTAAGGCAGGGGAGAAAACCTGTAATAAGATTAAAAGTACCTCAACAAGGGAAGACAGTGGTTCACGACATAATAAGAGGGGATGTAGAGTTTGATAATTCCACCTTTGATGACTTTATAATTATGAAATCAGATAACATGCCTACTTATAACTTCGCTACTGTGGTAGATGATTACCAAATGGGGATAACTCATGTCATCCGGGCAGAGGAACATTTGTCAAATACTCCAAAGCAAATACTAATTTATGAAGCTTTAGGATTAGGAATTCCTCAATTTGCTCATGTGTCTATGGTTTTAGCTCCTGATAGGAGTAAACTTAGTAAAAGACATGGAGCGACTTCTGTGCAGGAGTTTAGAGACCAGGGGTATCTTCCTGAAGCAATTATAAATTATATAACCTTGCTGGGATGGATGCCAAAAAATGGGGAAGAAATTTTTGATGTGTCAAAAAGCATAAAAGAATTTACTTTGGAAAGGGTATCAAAAAATCCAGCTGTTTACGATGTACAAAAGCTGACTTGGATAAACGGCCATTACATAAGGAATTATGATCTAGATAAATTAACTGAAGCAGTTATCCCATTTTTGAAAGCTAAAAACTTAATTAGGGAGGATTTCGATTATGATTATATCAAAAAAATAGTAAGTGCAGTAAGAGAAAGGGAAAAAACTCTTGTGGATATAGCTGATGCAATGAGTTATTATTTTACAGAAGTTAATGAATATGAGGAAAAAGGAGTTAAAAAGTATTTTACTAAAGAAAAAGTTGTGGATATCCTAAGAAAAGCAGTAGTGACTTTAAAAGAAGTCGAGCCTTTTAATAAATTTACAACTGAGGAATCCTATCGCAAACTTGTGGAGGAATTGCAAATATCTAGTGGTGAACTTTTCCATCCCACGAGATTAGCTATTTCGGGGAGAACTTTTGGACCAGGACTATTTGACATAATGGAACTTTTGGGAAAAGAAACAACTATAGAGAGAATTGAAAAAGCCATAGATTTTATTGAAAAGATGA
Organism: Thermoanaerobacter uzonensis DSM 18761; assembly: GCF_900129115.1. NCBI lineage: Bacteria > Bacillati > Bacillota > Clostridia > Thermoanaerobacterales > Thermoanaerobacteraceae > Thermoanaerobacter > Thermoanaerobacter uzonensis. The sequence continues at coordinate 79,073 of NZ_FQUR01000015.1, forward strand.
AGAAATAATAAAAATATTGACATGGTATACAATTTTTACTATTATGATAATAGTATTACCCTTATAAGGGTGATACTATTATTTTAACCCATGGAAGGGTGATATTGTGAGTACATAGTGATAATAGGAGACATAATTGGTTCACGAGAATTGTTGGCAAAAGGGATTAAATTCCATTGCAAGATATAAAGAGTTAGATAATAAAGATTTTGCAGAATACTATTTAATAGGGACAATGTTAAGTATGCTCATAGCTCTTTTTGGAGGTTTACTGATAAAAGCTATATTAAAAATATAAAAGGCATCCACCGAATGCCTTTTTCTTCATTTTTTATATTGGTAGCCCCAAGGGGACTCGAACCCCTGTCTTCGCCGTGAGAGGGCGATGTCCTAGGCCGCTAGACGATGGGGCCAGAATGGCTGCCGAACTAGGACTCGAACCTAGACTAGATGATCCAGAGTCACCTGTGCTACCATTACACCATTCGGCAGCGCCTTGACGAAAGTAATTATAACATAGGTTTTATAATTTGACAATACCCCTCATATTTTTTAAAATTTTATTTAATTCTTAAAGTTTAATTTGATTATTTACAATTCTGTATAAATAATTTATAATTTTTCTGGAGCTACATACTGTATACAGGGAGGGGAAAATAATGGCACATTATATCACTGATGAATGTATAAGCTGCGGAGCTTGTGCGGCTGAATGCCCGGTAGATGCTATCCATGAAGGGGATGGAAAATACGAGATTGACCCTGATACTTGTATTGACTGTGGTGCTTGTGAAGCTGTGTGCCCAACAGGTGCTATAAAAGCTGAATAACTAAAAAAACAAAAAGCCCCCAAATAGGGCTTTTTGTTTTTTATATTACATTGACTAAACTCTTTTTAAGTGATAAAATTTTGCTAAATTAATTTGAAGTAAAGGAGGAGTCATAATGGGGTTAGTATATGTAAATGGAGAATTTGTAGACAGTGAAAAAGCTTCAGTCTCGGTTTTTGACCATGGCTATCTTTATGGGGATGGCATTTTTGAGGGCATAAGGGCTTATGATGGAGTTATATTCAAACTTGATGAGCACTTAAGAAGGCTTTATAGTATGGCAAAAGCACTTCTTCTCGACATTCCTATGACGATAGAGGAGATGAAAGAAAAAGTTGTTGAAACGGTAAGAGTTAATAATCTAAGAGATGCTTATATAAGGCTTGTAGTATCGAGAGGAAAAGGTGATTTAGGCCTTGACCCATATAAATGTCCCAAACCTACAGTCGTAATAATAGCTGATAAGATTACTTTATATCCTGAATCTATGTATCAAAACGGCTTAAAAATTATCACCTCTACTTATAGGAGAAATTCTATTCAGGCTTTAGATCCCCAGATAAAGTCATTAAATTATTTAAACAACATACTTGCAAAAATTGAAGCAGTAAAAGCAGGATATCCTGAAGCTCTTATATTAAACCAAGAAGGATATGTGGCTGAATGTACCGGTGACAATATTTTTATAGTTTCAAATGGTACTTTATATGCTCCTCCTTCCGCAGTAGGAGCATTAGGAGGAATTACAAGAGCTACGGTTATTGATATAGCAAAGCAATTAAGGATCCCTTTTGAAGAAAAGTATTTTTCGTTGTTTAATGTCTACACTGCAGATGAATGTTTCTTGACAGGTACAGCTGCTGAAGCAATACCAGTAGTAGAGGTAGATCATAGGTCAATAGGGGATGGGAAACCTGGTCCCATAACGAAAAAGATAATAGAAGAGTTTAGAAAACTCACTACTGTTTTAGGGACAAAAGTTTATGAATAAGAATTGCATGGATGACTTCCATGCAATTCTTATAAAGAAGGGATGATTGCTATGACAGAAAAGCTTTTTTATGAGGATAGTTATATTACTGAATTTGATGCTAATATCATAGATAAAAGAAAAATGAATAACAAATGGAAAATAGTGTTAGACAAAACTTGTTTTTATCCTGAAAGTGGAGGTCAACCAAGTGATACCGGCATAATCGACGGTAGTAAAGTTTACAAAGTATATGAGGAAAACGATACTGTATATCATGTTATAGATAAATGTCCTGAGATTATAAAAGTACATTGCCAAGTTGATTGGGAGAGAAGATTTGACCACATGCAGCAGCACACAGGACAACATCTTTTATCAGCTGTTTTGGAGAAAAAATATGGAGCTCATACGCAAAGCTTTTCTATTGGGAATAATTCTTCCCACATAACTATAACAAAAGATACTTTCAACGAAGAAGAGGCTTTTGAAGTAGAAAAAGAAGTAAATGGCTTGATATACAAAAATATACCTGTTAAGACTTATTTTGCAGATGAAGAATTGTTAAAAAAGCTACCTCTTAGAAAGTCTCCACAAGTCAATGAAAATATAAGAATAGTAGAGATAGAAGGGATAGATTATTCTCCTTGTGGGGGCACTCACGTTAGGACTACAGGAGAAATAGGAATTGTGAAAATAAAAAATTGGGGAAAAAACAATAAAGGCATAAGGTTGGAATTTGTAGCTGGATTTAGAGCACTATACGATTATCACATAAAAAATAATTATGTAAATGCTCTTTCTCGCCTTCTTTCCGAACAAGAAGAGAATATTTTAGAACATGTGTCAAAATTACTTGAAGAGAATAAAGAGGTTAAAAAAGAAGTTAATATTTTGAAAGAAAACATGTTGTTAGAAGAGTCAAGGAATCTGATAACAAGTTCAGAGTTATATGGTGGTATACGCATAGTATACAAGCTTTATGAAAATAGAAGGGCAGAAGAGCTAAAAATGTTAGCTAAATACATAGCTTCTAATGACAAATGTATAGCTATACTTGGGAATAAAAGAGGAGAAACAGGAGATTTAGTGGTTTCAAGATCTGGCGATGTGGACATTGTGGTGAATGGATTTTTTAAAGAGGTATTAAGGGTTTTTGACGGAAAAGGTGGAGGAAATGCTTATATTTGCCAAGGTGGAGGCTCCCCAGACAGATTAGAATTAGCAATGGACAAGGCGTTGAGTATTGTTATAGACGAAATAAATAAAATGTAAAAAATTTTGAAATTTTAGCAGGAAATTTATAACATATATAGAATATATTATAATAAATATTTAAAATGGGGAGAGTAGGGAAATGGGTGTAGCAAAAAAAGTAGAGGAAGAATTAAAACGAAACATGGAGAGAATTAAGGAAAAAATAAAAAGTGATGATATCTTAAATAGGATGCTAGCCAATGAAGCATGGCAGATAAATGAGGGAGAAAATGATTGGAAAGTAGAGTGTGGACGAGAAATTGTAGAAATTTATAAGAAATTGGTTAATATAGTAGATAAATTAAGGGTTGTTTCTTAATAAAACCTATTGTAATTTTTGTATTATGATGGTAAAATTGTATATACGAACTTTTAAAAAGGGGTAAACAAAATGAAAAGTAATGAAGCCTTAGAAATACAGATAAGTGTTTTGCGGAAAGAACTGGATAACCTTGTTACTAAAGAAGAGATTGACTATGAAAAAGTGCTTGATATAAGTCGTAAACTAGATGATTTGATTGTTTCATATATAATTACCAAAAAAGATAGGTATTCCGCAGTGGGAAACTATATCTAAAGCCTTTTAAGACTTTTAATAAAAGAAGGCTTTTCTTTTTTTGTTATTATATTGTTATGATTGCACCATTACAATTGTATGTTATAATATAACTATCATACATACATTTATTGGAGGTGGAAATATGGAACAAAATAACGTTAAAAAAATAGTATATGGGGCTTTTATGATGGCATTGGTTACTATTGGTACTATGGTGATTCAGATACCAACTCCGGCTACAAAAGGCTATATAAACGTAGGTGATTCTTTTATATTCTTGACTTCTACTTTATTTGGTCCTACAATGGGATTTGTAACTGGAGGAATTGGTTCAGCTTTAGCGGACTTATTGTCAGGCTATGCATATTGGGCACCGTGGACTTTTATAATTAAAGGGATAGAAGGGTTGATTGTTGGACTTATGTATAAAAAATATATTAATGAATATTTAAGGGTTGTTTCTCTTGTCATAGGAGCCTTATGGATGGTGTTAGGATACTATATCGCAGGAGGAATTATGTACGGTTTTAAAACTTCATTAGTTGATGTACCAAGTAATTTAGTGCAGGGTTTTGCAAGTATAATAATAGGGTATATTTTGATACGCTTGATATCTCGATTGGAACTATTTAACAAAGTGTAGCAGGGATTTTTAAACCTTGCTTTTTTTTATGTAAAAATATATCATTATATAGGGAAAGGAAAATTGGGGTGAGAAAAATGATAAATACATTTTTATTTGACTTGGACGGGACATTGCTTCCTGTCGATACGGAGAAGATGTTAGAGGAATACTTTTTAAGTCTTACAAAAAAGCTTTCCAATCTATTTGATCCTCATTTTCTGTTTAAAAGCCTTTATAGTGCTAGTATGGACATGATAAACAATTTGGACCCCAACAAAACCAATGAAGAGGTGTTTTTTGAGTCTTTTTTAAAAAAAGTTAATTATCCAAAAGAAGAATTGTATGTACTTTTTGAAGACTTTTATTTAAATGATTACAAAGAATTGGGGAAAAATATTAAAGCTAATGAATACGTCAAGAAGGCTTTAGAGATTTTGAAAGAAAAAGGCTATACACTTGTTTTAGCAACCAATCCTGTATTTCCAAGAATTGCAATTTTAGAGAGGCTTAGATGGGCAGGCCTTAATGAAAGTTATTTTGACTTTATAACTACTTATGAAAATATGCATTTTTGTAAACCCCATATACAATACTATGAAGAGATATTAAAAATTATAGATAAAAAGCCGGAAAATTGTTATATGGTGGGAAATGATGTGGAAGAGGACTTGATAGCTTTTAAGTTGGGGATGAAGACTTTTTTAATTGAGGACTATATGATAAATAGAAATTCAAAAAATATAGTAGCGACACAAAGGGGTAGTTACAAAGATTTTTGTGAGTTTGTCTCTAAACTTTGATAAAAAGGAGGTCAAAACAGTTGGAATTAGTAGTAAAAAATGATATAATTTTAATTGGGTGATGATGAATGTTATTAACTATAAAAAAGGTTAAATAGCTATATGATATAAGCAGAATTACGTTAATAAACTGGGAAAAGGAAGGATTAATAACCCCAGTTAGAACACCAAAAGGAAGAAGAAGGTACAAAAAAGAAGATATAGAGAAATTATTAGGCATGCTGGAAGAAGAACCAAAACCTAAAGTAGTTTTGTATGCAAGAGTGTCCACAAAGAAACAAGAAGAATATCTTAAGAATCAAATTAGAAGGCTTGAAGAATACGCTAATTTCCAGGGATGGCAGTATGAAGTCATATCTGAAATAGCAAGTGGAGTAAATGAAAACAGGAGAGGCTTATTAAAGCTTTTAAATAAAATCAA
>NZ_FQUR01000016.1:0-59361 GCF_900129115.1 Thermoanaerobacter uzonensis DSM 18761
CCGAAGGTCGAGCTTTAGTTTTGTCGCTTTGGAACATCGGAACGACGATGCAAAATATCTCCTTTGAAAATTTTTTAACTTTGTCAACAAACTGAAAGGCCATCTTACGGCCTTTTTTATATTATAGGAAGATATATGCCGTTTTCATTAGATTCTCCTTCTAAAACCTCTTTCAGTATATTTATCCCTTTTTCTATCTCCTCCAGCTCACAAGAGGCAAAACTTAACCTTATAAAATTGTTTTCTTTTTTTATTGCAAAAAACATATCCCCTGGAACTATAAGTAAATTTCTCTCTAAACATTTAGAATACAAATTTTTAGCAGAAATATTGTTTTTAAGCCCTAACCAGTAGTAAAGGCCTCCTTTAGGATATTCAAACTCTACATAATTTTTTAATGTTTGAAGCCCTTTACCCATCTTTTCAAATCTTTTTTTCATCACTTGTTTTATTTCCCCAATATGGCTTTCCCAAATATTTTCTCTAAGATATAAATCAAAGGCTCTTTGCATTAAACCTGAAGTAGATAAATCTGTCACATATTTTGCTTTTAAAAAACTACTTACTAACCTTTCAGGAGCAATTATAAACCCTAACCTCAAGCCAGGCATGTATATCTTTGAGAAACTTCTTATATAAATGACTCTGTCATATTTATCATAGGCTTTAAGTGGCAATATCTTTTCTTCTGTAAAACTTAAATCACTGGCAAAATCATCCTCTAATACATAAGTCTCGTATTTTTCCGCCAGCTCTATCAGTTTCTTTTTTTTATCCTCACTATAGACAATGCCGGTCGGATTGTGAAAATTAGGTATAGTATATATGAACTTAGGCTTAAACTTCTTTAACTTATCCTCTAATTCCTCTAAATTTATGCCATCTTTTTGCAAATCTACTTCTAAAATCTCTGCTCCTCTCGATTCAAAAGAGGCTAAAGCCCACGAATAGGTGGGTCTTTCAACAATTATGCTATCTTCAAAATTTATTAGCGCTTTCGATACTACATCTATACCTTGCTGTCCCCCAGAAATTACCTGTATATTTTCAACATAAGTAAATATTTCATCTTTCTTTACAAATTCTTTTATAGATTCTCTTAATGGTTTATATCCTCTTGTGTCTTGATACTCAAATGCATATCCTCCATCTCTTCTCAATACTCTATTGATTAAATCTCCAAAATCCTCCACTGGAAAAAGCTCTGGATTTAAAGATGAAGAAGCAAAATTTATAATTCCTTTCCTTAAGGGAATTTCTCCTTGGTCTGTTAATTTAAAGGTTTCATCAAGGTCCTCTTCTTTTTTTATATCTTCACAGACATAAGTACCACTTCCTACCTTAGTATGTACATATCCATTTTGTTCTAGAAGCTTATAAGCGTTTATCACTGTAATATTGTTTATTCCCAACTCCTTTGCAAGACTTCTTATAGTAGGGAGTTTATAACCGCCTGGCAGGCTGCCATTCTCTATAAATCTTTTTATTTGGCTGTACAACTGAATATACAAAGGTACATTTTTACTTTTATCAATTGTTATTTTATTCATATCCATCCCTCACAAAATTGTATCGCTACAATTATTATACCATTATCATGGCAAAAATTCTTTTTAATTTTAAAATGTATTATAATGGATATGGAAGAAAAAATAATATAAAGAACAAAATGAGGTGAGATTATGTTTTTACTTTTAAAAGGAGGAGAAGTTTACTCTCCTCAGACTTTAGGTAGAAAAGATATTTTAATTTGCAATGGAAAAATAATAAAGATTGCTAATGAAATAAAACCCATTAAAGAATTTGGAAATGTAGAAATTGTAGATTTGCAGGGTTTTATCGTAGTTCCAGGTTTCATTGACCAGCACGTCCACATCGTAGGAGGCGGTGGAGAAGGGGGACCAGTCACAAGGACACCTGAAATAACTCTATCTGATATCACAAAAGGTGGAATAACTACAGTTGTAGGCCTCTTGGGGGCAGATGGAATAACCAGAAGCATGGCTTCTCTTCTTGCAAAAGCGAGGGCTTTAGAGCAGGAAGGCATAACTACCTACATATATACCGGTGCTTATGAACTTCCCACCCGCACTTTAACAGGAAGTGTAAGGTCTGATTTAGTTTTAATAGACAAAGTAATAGGTACTGGAGAAATTGCCATTTCAGATCACAGGTCTGCACAACCAACTACTGAAGATTTAACAAAACTTGCTGCAGAAGCAAGAGTTGGAGCACTTTTGGGTGGTAAACCTGGAATAGTTCACTTACACGTTGGAGATGGAATAAGAGGATTGTCCCCGTTATTTGAAATAGTGGAAAATACTGAAATACCTATTACGCAATTTATTCCTACTCATATAAACAGAATAGGACATTTATTTGAACAAGGATTGAAATTTATAGAAATGGGTGGCGTAATTGACCTTACTTCTGATATAAAGCCGGACGCCCACACAAAAACTGCTTTAACCCCTAAAGAAGCAATTAAAAAAATTATAGAAAATAAATTGCCAATAGAAAAGGTAACTATGAGTTCTGATAGCAATGGCAGCATTCCTGTATTTGATGAAAATAAGCAATTGGTAAAGGTTATGGTTGGAAGTACACAAACTTTATACCGCGATTTAAGAGAAGTTATAGTGGAAGGGATACTGCCAATAGAACAAGCAATTAAAATAATAACAGAAAATGTGGCAAAAATATTGAATTTATATCCAAACAAGGGATGTATCAAGGAAAAATCAGACGGGGATATAGTAGTATTAGATAGCAATTTAAATATTCATTCTGTCATTGCAAAAGGAGTATTTATGATCAAAGATAAAAAAATAGTAAAAAGAAGCATGTTTGAAAAATAAAAGGAGGCGATCTCACGCCTCTCAGTTTGTTGACAAAGTAAAAAAATATTCAAAAGGAGATATTTTGTATCGTAGCTCCGATGTTCCAAAGCGACAAAACTAAGCTCGACCTTCGAATTCCGGCAGGGTACCGGGCACAATCGACATCCTGTCTCAGGTGCCCGCCTTCGCCATCCTTGGCTTCGGCCCTGCCTCCACCCTTGGTCTTGCTAAGTTTTGTTATCGCTTTGTCACAAGTCACTCCTTCTACAAAATATCTCCTTTGCGAAAGTTTGTCTACAGTCTGAGAGGCGATCTCTCTCCTCTTATTCTTTATATTCTTGCAATATCATTTCAGCTATTATTTCCATTGGAATTGACATATCCATGCTCATCTTTCTCATAATTTTATAAGCTTCCTCTTCACTCAATCCCTTAGCTTTCATAATATATCCTTTTGCTTTTTCAATCTTTTTTCTCGCTTCAAGTTCATGCTTTAATTTTTGAATTTCTTCTTTCATGCTCCTAAACTTTTTGTAATTTTCTATAACAAATTCAACTGTCGACAAAAGTACCCCTCTGTCTACTGGCTTTAATAAATAAGAAAATACAGAATATTTTCTTATTTCCTCAAGAAAATCTCTTTGAAGAGTAGAAGTCATCAAAATTACAGGTGCTATATCATCTTCATTTATAATGCGTCCAACTTCAAAACCATTTATATTGGCAAGATTCAAATCCGCTATAGCTAAATCAGGAGCGAGAGCACGACAAAGCCTTATAGCACTTCCGCCATCTCTCGCTTCATAAACCAAGTGCCCATTCGCTAATAACACATTCTTTATGAACTGCCGAGACAAATCGCTACTGTCTGCTAAAACAATTCGCCATTGGCTCATCGAGACACCTCTAATTTAACTTAGAATTTAGAAAGATATTGATCTAATTCCCACTGAGTAACGTATATTTTGTACTCATCCCATTCTGCTCTTTTAGCCTCCAAAAATTTTGTATACACATGATCGCCTAATGCTTCTTTTATAACTTCATCCTTTTCTAACTCGTTTAACGCTTCTTCTAAAGAGCCTGGTAGTCTTTCAATCCCTAAGTTTTCCAATTCTTCTTTATTCATATGGTATATATTTGCATTTACAGGTGGTGGCGGTGTTATATTATTCTTTATACCATCTAACCCTGCTGCCAATGCAACAGCCAAAGCAAGATAAGGATTGCTGGTTGGATCAGGACTTCTAAGCTCTATTCTTGTAGACTCTCCTCTTTTAGCAGGAATTCGTATTAAAGGGCTTCTGTTTCTTGCAGACCAAGCAATATTTACAGGAGCTTCATAGCCTGAAACTAGGCGTTTATAAGAATTAACAATAGGGTTAGTAATAGCTGTCATAGCTTTTGCATGTTTTATAATTCCTCCTATATAGTTATAACATATTTTACTTAGCCCTATAGGGTCAGAAGGGTCATAAAAAGCATTTTTACTATCTTTTGTAAGCGACATGTTCATATGCATTCCAGAGCCTGCGATACCAAAAACTGGTTTTGGCATAAAGGTGGCGTGTAGCCCATGTTTTTGAGCAATTATTCTTACGACCATTTTAAAAGTCATTACATTGTCAGCAGTAGTTAATGCATCGTCATATTTGAAATCTATCTCATGTTGTCCTGGTCCTACTTCATGATGAGAAGCTTCAATTTGAAACCCTAGTTGCTTAAGAGTGGATACCATTTCTTTTCTTGCGTTTTCCCCTAAGTCCACGGGTGCCATGTCAAAATAACTTGCATCGTCTTGAGTTATTGTTGTAAGATTACCCTTTTCATCCGTCAAAAAGAGATAAAACTCGCATTCAGGTCCTACATTAAATTGATAACCTAATTTCTTTGCCTCTTCTAAATTTCTTTTTAAAACATAGCGAGGGTCTCCTTCAAAGGGAGTTCCATCGTAATTGTAAATATCACATATGAGTCTTGCCTCTACACCAGAGTTTGTCCTCCATGGGAAGATCACAAACGTATCAGGATCCGGCCTTAAATACATGTCTGATTCTTCAATTCTCACAAATCCGTCAATTGAAGATCCGTCAAACATAATTTCATTATTGAGAGCCTTACTTAATTCTTCTACTGGAATAGAAACATTTTTCATTACTCCAAAGATGTCACTAAATTGAAGATGTACATATTCTACTCCATACTCATTTGCCAGTTTTAAGACATCCTCTTTGCTATATTTTTTTCCCATAATCTTCCTCCTTTAATTAATTAAGGGCGCACTCAAATAGGATACCACCACCCCATTTGAAGACGCCCTTGCCTTCCTTAGAAAATATTATTAAATTTTAACTAAGAAATATTATATCACTTTTTTCCCACATTGCAATATAGTTTTAATAATTTTTTATTATTTTTTCTCTACAAGTATGTCAATGCCATCAATCCAGCCAGAAACTACATTGAAAAGCCACGCTCCAAAAGCACTAACTATAGAAAAAATTATGCCATAAACTATTCCGCCAATGAGACCGCCAACTACACCTACACCAAAAACTCCAAAACTATTTGCAAAAAGTCCACCAAATAAACCACCAATGAGTCCCAGAATTAGGCCTATCACAATCCCGTAAATCAAAGTAAATTTAAAAACCGACAAAACAGATATTTTTTTGAGTTTATAATTCCACATCTTAACACCTCCTTCCTTTTTGAAATTTTAAAGGTTTACGTTATAATTATATTATATCCAAAAATAATTATGCCTGTCTGTAGTTTCAGGGGGGGTTTTATGAAAAGTTTTACAACAGTTATTCCATTTATAAAAAAGCACAAATGGGATTACATAATAGGTATAATTTTTTTATTAGCAGTAGACTTGCTTCAAATGATAGTTCCCCATTTATTAGGTTCAGTAACTGATTTATTTAAAAATAAAGACTTAACTCCAAAGGTATTGTTAACGTATTCTTTATGGATAATAGGTATAGCTATTTTGGTATTTGCTTTTAGATTTATTTGGCGTATGAAAATAATGGGGATGTCAAGGTTTTTGGAAAAAGAACTAAGGGAACAACTTTTTGCTAAGTTTCTTGAACTTTCGCCACAATATTACAATGAACACAAAACAGGTGATTTAATGGCTCATGCCACCAATGACGTAAACGCCGTCAGAATGGCAGTAGGACCTGGAATTATAATGTCTGTAGATGCATTATTTTTAGGTATTTCTATAATACTTATAATGGTACTTACAATTGATCCGAAACTTACTATTTTAGCTTTACTTCCTTTGCCCGTTATTGCACTGGTAGTCAGCCGTTTTGGCAAAGTCATTCACTCAAGATTTTTAAAAGTTCAAGAAGCATTTGCCTCTTTAACAGATAAAGTTCAAGAAAGCATATCTGGTATAAGAGTGATTAAAGCTTTTGTTCAAGAAAAAGAGGAAATAGAAAATTTTAGAGGAGAAAATCTAAAAAACTTTAAAGCAAATATGGATATGATTAAAATCTGGGGATTATTTGACCCTACTGTTCAATTTTTAGCAGCATTAAGTTTTACAATAGCTTTGCTTTATGGCGGAATACAAGTTATAAAAGGAATAATCACTTTAGGCAATTTTGTAGCATTTACCAGCTACTTGGGAATGCTTATCTGGCCTATGATGGCATTTGGCTGGGTAATAAATATTTTTCAGAGAGGTTCTGCCTCTATGGAAAGGCTAAATATAATTTTCAGTGAAGTACCCGAAATAACAGATAACTATGCCGATCCAAATATTACAGTAATTGACGGAAATATAGAAATAAAAAATCTCACATTTTCTTATAAAAAAGGCCTACCTCCTGTGTTAAAAAATATAAATATAAGTCTTCCAAAGGGAAAAATTTTAGCAATAATAGGTAAAACCGGCAGTGGTAAAAGTACTCTTGTAAATTTACTTGCAAGACTTTATAAAGTACCACAAGATACCATATTTATTGATGGGTATGATATCAATGAAATACCATTAAAAGTTCTAAGACAAAACATTGGTTTTGTACCTCAGGACAATTTTGTATTTTCAGATACTATAGCCAATAATATAGCCTTTGTCAATGGAGAGCCTTTAGAAAAAATACAAGAATTTGCTACAATAGCAAATGTCCATAAAGATATAATGGACTTTCCAAAACAATATCAAACAATTGTAGGTGAAAGAGGAGTAACTCTCTCAGGAGGTCAAAAGCAGAGGATAGCTATCGCAAGGGCTTTAATAAAAGAACCAAAAATCCTCATTTTGGACGATAGTCTCTCTGCTGTAGATACAAACACAGAAGAAACCATACTAAACAATTTACGCGAATATATGAAAGATAGAACAACTATAATCGTCTCTCATAGAATCTCTACCATAAAAAACGCTGATGAAATTATAGTATTAGATAATGGCGAAATAGTTGAAAGGGGAACCCATGAAGAACTTATTAAGCTAAAAGGTCTTTATAACAGCATATATGAAAAACAACAATTAGAAGATGCAATATTAAAAGAGGTTTAAGGCGGTGATAAAATGGAATACCAACAAGAAGAAGTAATGACCAAACCTTTTGACATTAAAATAATGAAGAGGCTTTTAGCATATGCCAAACCTTATAGATTTTACATATTTACAGCAGCAGTAGCTATACTTCTGATAACAGCAGCAAACCTCTTAAGACCATATCTTGTCAAAATTGCTATTGACAGCTACATAAACAACAGTAAAATACCAAAAAGCGAAGCGATAGATGGTGTGTTACATATAGGAATTATATACCTTATAATAATAACTACAGCTTTTATCATAAATTATGGTCAAGTTTATCTAATTCAATACACAGGGCAAAAAATAATATTTAATTTAAGACAACAAATATTTGAACACATACAAAGTTTGTCATTGTCATTTTTTGATAAAAATCCTGTCGGAAGATTAGTGACGCGTGTCACAAATGATACTGACACTTTAAATGAAATGTATACTAGCGTTATAGTTAATCTTTTCAATGACATTTTTATAATCTTAGGCATAATAATTGTCATGCTAAGTCTTAATGTAAAACTGACTTTAGTAAGCCTTTCTACTGTCCCTCTAATTATTGGAGGAATGTATATATATAGAAAATTAGCTTCACAAGCTTATAGGCTTGTAAGAGTTCGCCTCGCCAGAATAAATGCTTTTCTTTCAGAACACATAAGTGGGATGAAAATTGTACAACTTTTTGTAACAGAGCATAAAAAAAGCAAAGAATTTGAAAAAATAAATAAAGATTATTATGATGCTAACATGAGGCAACTTACAATTTTTGCAATATTTCGTCCTTCGATGGACGTAATATATTCTTTAACTTTGGCTCTTTTAATCTGGTATGGTGGTAAAGACATAATATCTCACAAAATTGAATTTGGCGTACTTTACGCTTTTGTAAATTATTTACAACAACTGTTTCAACCAATTTTTGATATATCAGAAAAATATGACATACTTCAATCGGCAATGGCTTCAGCAGAAAGAATTTTCATACTTTTAGATACAAAAGAACAAATAAAGGACCCTGAAAAACCTATTCCTTTAGAAGACATCCAAGGAAAAATAGAATTTAAAAATGTTTGGTTTTCTTACAGCGGAAAAGAGTGGGTATTAAAAGATATAAGTTTTGTGGTCAATCCTGGCGAGACAGTAGCTTTTGTAGGGGCAACCGGTGCAGGAAAAAGCTCGATAATAAGCCTTTTGAGTCGATTTTATGACATACAAAAAGGAGAAATTTTAATTGACGGAATTGACATAAGAAAAGTAAGGCAACAAGATTTAAGAAAACATATAGGTGTTGTATTACAAGATGTCTTTCTTTTTACGGGAGATATTAAATCAAACATAAGACTAAACAACAAAAACATAACAGACAACGATATTTATATGGTGGCAAAATATGTAAATGCTCATCACTTTATAAAAAAACTTCCAGAAGGCTATGATTCAAAAGTAACCGAAAGAGGCTCCACTTTGTCAGCCGGTCAGAGACAGCTTTTAGCCTTTGCAAGAGCTTTAGCTTTTAATCCAAAAATATTAGTATTAGATGAAGCAACGGCGAATATTGATACAGAAACAGAAAAACTTATACAAGATGCATTAAAAAAACTAACAAAAGGCCGTACTACCCTTGTAATAGCCCATAGACTATCTACAATACAGCACGCAGATAAAATAATTGTAATTCACAAGGGACGCATAAGAGAAATGGGTACTCACAACGAGCTTTTGCAAAAGAAAGGTCTGTATTATAACTTATATATGTTGCAGTACAAAGATCAATTAATAGAAAAAGAAGCATAAGTAGCATACTAAGATTTAAGATGGACATACTATTTTTGAGGTGATAGTATGAGAAAATACTCTAAAATAGTATGTGCCATTTTTATTTTCTTGCTTTTATTCAACTTATCAGGCTGTAAAAATAAACAACAAAATAAACATCAAAAAAAGCCTCAAACAAGTCAAAAAACAGAAGTACCAAAAGAACTATCTAAAATAGAAAAAGATATAGAAAAAATAATAAAAGAAGCTCAGAAAATAAAGGAAAAACCGCAAAGTGATCAGGAAAAACAAAGTGATAAAGAAAAAAAAGATAAAAAGGAAGAGGATAAAAAATCACCAAAGAAAACTCCTGAAGATAAATCTTGGGAAGAAATTAACAAAGCAATAAAAAATATTCATACAGATTGGAACTCATTAACTCCTTTAGTTACTAAAGAAGGTGCAAAATTAAATCTAATAAATAGTATGGGTGCCGCTATAAATGACCTTACTATTATAGCAAATAAAAAATCAAAAATTGATGTTTTGATATATGCAAATAATGTGTATAAATATATTCCTGATTTAGAAGACCTTTTTCAATCAGAGGCACCTACTGACATAAAAAGATTAAAATTTTACGCTCAAGATATTGCTTTTAAAAGTGAAGTGCAAAAGTGGGAAGAAATTTCAAAAGATTTGATAGATATAAATTCTGTGTGGCAAACTTTGAAGCCAAAACTTCCTAAAGAAGCAAAAAATTCAGCTGACAAATTTGAGGCAGGAGTTGCTGAATTACAAAAAGCAATAAAATCTCAAAATAAAGTTTTAACTAAAATAAAATCAGACGTACTTTTACAAGATATAAAATCTCTTGAACAAACTGCAAAGCCTAAAAAGTAAAAATTTACTTTTTAGGCTTTTTGTTCATCTGTAATCCTTATTTTATTGACTTCATATAATAATAATGATATATTTTAAATTAAATAAACCTGCTTTAATGCAGTGTATAATTGAAATATCGTCATAATTTTAGAACTTTAGAGGAGGATAATAATGGGAGTTAATGTGGCAATTGTAGGAGCTACCGGAATGGTAGGTAGGACTTTTCTTAAAGTAATGGAAGATAGAAATTTCCCAGTTGACAAACTTTATTTATTTGCTTCTTCAAAATCTGCAGGTCAAAAAATCACATTTAGAGGTAATGAATACATTGTAGAAGAACTTACTGACGAAAGTTTTAAAAGAGACATTCAAATCGCTCTTTTTTCTGCCGGTGCAACTATAAGCAAGCAATTCGCTCCAATAGCTGCTTCTCATGGCGTAGTCGTAATTGACAATTCCAGCGCTTGGAGAATGGATGAAAATGTACCCTTGGTTGTCCCTGAAGTAAATCCTCAAGACATTTCATGGCACAAAGGAATAATAGCAAATCCCAATTGCTCTACCATTCAAATGGTAGTTCCTTTAAAGCCTCTTCACGACAAATATAAAATAAAAAGAATAGTGGTATCCACCTACCAAGCAGTGTCTGGAGCAGGTAAAAAAGGTGTAGATGACCTTGAAAGAAGTTTAAAAGGAGAACCATGCCAAGTATTCCCTCATCCTATTGCAAACAACTGTATTCCTCACATTGATTCTTTCGCACCAAACGGATACACAAAGGAAGAATTAAAGATGATAAACGAAACCAAGAAGATCATGGGAGATAGTTCAATAAAGGTATCTCCAACAACAGTAAGAGTCCCTGTTGCAAACTCTCACAGCGAATCTGTCAATATAGAATTTGCAAGGCCTTATGAAATGGAAGAACTAATAGAAGTCTTAAAACATGCCCCGGGAGTTGTTGTGCAAGACGATCCTCAAAATAATATTTATCCTCTCGCAACTTATGCTTCAGGAAAAGATGAAGTTTTTGTAGGTAGAATAAGAAGAGATGAGACAGTTTACAGCGGTCTTAACATGTGGATTGTAGCCGACAACATAAGAAAAGGAGCGGCAACAAACGCCGTTCAAATAGCAGAACTTTTAATTAATAATATGTGAAAGGAGAATAATTATGCCTGTTTTTAAAGGATCAGGTGTCGCTATTGTTACTCCATTTAACGAAGAGGGCGTAAATTTTGAAAAACTTGCTGAGCTTATTGAATGGCACATCAAAGAAGGAACTGATGCTATCATCATATGTGGTACCACTGGTGAAGCCTCTACAATGACACAAGAAGAGCAACAAGCGGCAATTAAATTTGCAGTAGAGAAAGTCGCCGAAAGAATTCCAGTAATTGCAGGGACCGGTTCTAACAACACTGCCCATGCTGTTGAAATGAGTGAATATGCTCAATCTGCAGGTGCTGATGCTCTTTTAGTTATAACACCCTATTACAACAAAACAACACAAAAGGGATTAGTGGCTCACTTTACTGAAATAGCAAGACACGTAGATATACCCATTATCATCTATAATGTCCCAAGCCGGACATCTCTCAACATGCTGCCAGAAACTTATCTTGAATTGAGTAAACATGTAGACAACGTAGTTGGAGTAAAAGAAGCCAGTGGTGATATCGTACAGGTAGCTGAAATTGCCCGCATTATGGGTAAATCTTTTGAAATATACTCAGGAAATGACGACCAAGTAATACCAATAATGTCTTTAGGTGGCTTAGGCGTAATATCCGTTACGGCAAATATAATCCCGGCAAAAATACATGAAATGACAACCGCTTATTTAAATGGAGATATTGAAAAGGCAAGAGACATGCAGTTAGAACTTAATCCTCTAAATAAAGCCCTTTTTATAGAAACAAACCCTATTCCAGTAAAGACTGCTATGAATTTAATGGGATTTAATGTAGGACCTTTGCGTCTCCCACTGGTTGAAATGAGCGATAAAAACTTAGAATATCTGAAATCTGTTCTCTCAAAGTATGGTTTATTGAAGGAGGCAAATTAATGATTAGAATAATAATTCATGGCTGTAACGGAAAAATGGGAAAAGTCGTAGCAAAGTTAGCAGCAGAAAGTTATGATTTTAAAATAGTAGCAGGAGTAGATAAAAATATCTCTCCTCTCGACTTTCCTGTTTACAGCGACTTAAAAGATGTAAAAGAAGAAGCGGATGTAGTAATTGACTTTTCATACCATGAAGCTGTACCTAATTTAGTGAAAGCCGCTCTAAAAAAGAAGCTTCCAGTAGTCATTGCCACGACAGGACTCAGTGAAGAAGAATTAAAGGTCATAGGAGAAGCATCAAAAGAAATACCGATTTTTAAATCTGCTAATATGTCCCTTGGAGTGAATATTCTTATAAACCTTGTAAAAGAAGCTGCAAAAATCTTACAGCAGGATTTTGACATAGAAATAATAGAAAAGCATCACAATATGAAAAAAGACGCTCCAAGTGGCACTGCGTTAATGATTGCAGATAGCATAAACCAAGTGCTAAATGACAAAAAGGAATACGTGTATGGACGCCATACTAAAACTGAACAGAGAAAGCCAAACGAGTTAGGAATACACGCAGTAAGGGGCGGCACAATTGTGGGTGAACATCAAGTAATTTTTGCTGGTCACGATGAAGTAATCACCATAAGTCACTCTGCCCAATCCCGTGAAATTTTTGGCTATGGTGCCCTACAAGCTGCAAAATTCATAATAAATCAAAAACCTGGCTTATATACGATGGAAGACCTTGTGAAGAAAGGATGATAGTATTTGAGTACAAATGATAATTTGACAAATCCTTATGAAATTGCAAGATACATTAAAGAGGCAAAAAAGTCAACACCCGTTAGAGCTTACATACAAGGGAATATAGAAATTGAAGAAACCGAAGAATTAGGAGTATATGGCTGTGACAACTTTAAAATCGTCTTTGGAGAACTAGATGTCGTTGAAAAATTGATTGAAGCAAATAAAGACAAAATAAAACATTATCGCTTAGAGTACGACCGCAGAAATTCTGCAATTCCTTTGCTGGATATTAAGCATCTTGACGCGAGAATAGAACCAGGTGCAATAATTAGAGATAAAGTCAAAATAGGCAAAAACGCTGTGATAATGATGGGGGCAGTAATAAACATAGGTGCAGAAATTGGTGAAAATTCTATGATAGACATGAATGCGGTGATAGGAGCAAGGGGAATTATAGGTAAAAACGTCCATGTAGGAGCAGGAGCTGTCATAGCAGGAGTGTTAGAACCACCAAGTAGTGTACCAGTTGTAATTGAAGATAATGTACTTATTGGTGCAAATGCAGTAATATTAGAAGGAGTAAGAGTAGGTCATGGGGCTGTTATAGCAGCAGGATCAGTTGTAATAGAAGATGTACCTCCTAACACTGTAGTCGCAGGAGTTCCGGCAAAAATTGTAAAAGTAGCTGATGACAAAACTCGTGAAAAAACAAAACTCATGGAGGACTTGAGAGGTTAAATAAAGCACCCGATTTTTCGGGTGCTTTAGTATTCTATACCGTATCTTGCTGGTATCCCCTTTTCAAAGGGATGTTTAATTGCTTTCATTTCTGTAACCAAATCCGCCCTTTCCATAATTTCTTGAGGAGCACTTCTACCTGTCAAAACGAGTTCCATCTCTTTAGGTTTCATATCTATTAATTTTAACACATCTTCTACAGTATACACTTTACTATGTATTGCAGCCATTATCTCATCTAAAATTAAAATATCGCACTTTTTGTTTTGGAGGACATCTACAACAAATTCATAGGCTTTCTTCATATCCTCAGCAAGAATCTTCTTTTCCTCTTCATTTAAATTCCAAAAAAACTTTTCTGTTGATTGAAACCTAAAAACTTTAAAATTTTCAATATTCTTAAGTGTATGAAGTTCTCCTGTATCTGTTCCTTTCAGAAATTGTACCATGTATACTTTAAATCCTCTTCCCACTGCCCTTATGCCAAGACCAATAGAAGCCGTAGTCTTTCCTTTGCCATCTCCAGTATAAACTTGTATAAGCCCTCTCTCCAAAACTTATTCCCCCTTTGTCCTCTGTTACTTCCATTCTAACTCTTTTGTAATTCTTTTTCAACCACTTCCATCCTTGTAATAGAAACCTCATAAGCTACCTTCGTAACTACTCCATTTCCTAATTTTTTTTGGTATTCCCTACTCTGTACTCTTCCCCACAAACGTATACGATCTCCTATTTCCAACTTCTCAGAAAACCTCGCATTTCTCCCCCACGCTATGACAGGTATGTAATCAGATTTGTTATAAGGCCTATTTACAGCAATTAATAAATCAGTTATTTCTCTGCCAAAAGGAGTAGTTCTATAAACAGGTTTTTTACAAATAAAGCCGTCCAAAAAAATTTCATTCGGATTTTTCACTACTTCATCTTCCGACAATACCATCATGTCTCGAGCAAATATGGTCAAAATCAACTTATTTTTCCCCTCTTCTGGAGATTTTCTATTGTATGACCTCAATTGTCCTTCAATCTTTACCCTTGTGCCTACCTGTAAATTCATACCTTCAAATAAACGGTTAGAAATAGTAACAGGAAGATAATCTTTCGTTTCACTCAATCTTGGAACTTCCAAAATAAAATTAAAAAATTCTTCTCCATATAGTTCATGACTGTACTCTAAATCAGTAAAAATTTTCCCTACCACTACAACTACGTTGTTCTCCAAAAAGTTGCCTGCCATGTGTTCACTCTCCCCTTCCCCTTATGTGTCCTTCTAAAAATATATATTAAAATTAGCAAGCAATTATGACAGGTGGCAAAAGTAATCGTTAAAAATTATCTTTAAAATTTATCACTGTTCACTACTCTCAAAGGTTTTAACCACATTTTGTATATCTTTTATTTCATACCCCAAAATTAATAATACAGTTATTACAAATAATGAGTTATATATATTATACTGTCCAGGAACTTTTATTTCAACAGGTATTTCCAATGGCTCTATTAATTTGCCTTTTAAATTAAAAAAAGACCTTTGTACGCAATAATTAAATTCATAACCTTCTTCTTCATAAGATATTGAAGAAGCAGTAATGGAGGACTTTGGATTTAAACCACATGTTATAAGGGTAGAATTTATTCCCTGTGCAAAGAGTTTATTTGATAGCTCATCATCTGCATTTGTTATCATAATACCGCTCGGAAAATTATAAATATAATTTTTTAACTTGCGAAAATCCTCATCACATAGAATATCAGAGATAATTAAAATATCCGCTCTCTCTTTATAATTCTTTAACTCTTCTATCACTATTTCTTTAGAATGTACACAGTAGGATAAAAATTTTATAATTGAACTTTTTTCTGAACTTCCTCCTACAAATATATATACCATATAATCAGCTCCTATTTTTAATGCTATTCTTATTCTTTTACAAAAGTAAAATTTTATAATGTAAAATATATGCAATATAGGAAGGCTTATGCCTTCCTATATTGCAAACCAGTGGTGTCCTATCACATTTGTAATTGTCCTTGTCCATATCCACCAAGAAGTTGAAGTAGCTGGATTGAAGAAGTATAGGGCTCCTCCTGTTGGGTCCCATCCGGCTAAAGCTGCATCTGCTGCTTTAAAAGCTGTAAGGTCAGGTTCATGATTGAAAAATTCTCCGTTTGCCACAGACTCAAAAGCATCTGGCTGATATATAACTCCTGCTACAGTATTTGGGAAAATACCGCTTTTTACTCTATTCAAAATCACCGCACCTACAGCGACCTGACCCTCAAAGCTTTCTCCACGCGCTTCAGCATAAATCATTTTTGCGATTAAATATCTGTCAACAAGATAATTGTAATAAGCACTATTTTCATCTACTGGCACCACTAATTCTTCACCAGGATATATCAAATCGCTCCAATTCCCATTTGCCTGTTTTATGTTATTTACATCACTACCATACCATTTCGCTATTAAATACAATGATTCACCTTTTGAAACAACGTGGATTTTGTCGTAAGCGTATGCCGAAGTAATTCCTCCGACTAGCATTATAAATATCATTAAATATGCTACAGAAATTTTCAAAATTTTATTCTTCATCATGAGTTTCCTCCTTTCTATTGTTGCGCAATAGCAGGAGTTAATTCGATTACAATTATAAACTCTTCTCTTAATATTGTCATCCTTCGTATTTCCCGATAATCCACCATTAATTAAAAATATCTCCGTGATGATATATTATAGTGATATATTCTTAGATATACTAATCTATGGAAAATTCCCATTTTTTCTAAAATTATCCTCCAAAATGCTTTCTAAAAAGTTATTAATACAATCGATTATTCCCTTTTCAAGTAACATCCCCTTAATTCCCCTTTCTTTTAATTCATGATATTTCATAGCGATAAATTCATAAAAATCATATCTATCTATTTTCTTTTCTTTTTCAGGAGAAATGATTAAAAATTTATCAAAAACTACTCTATCATTTAGCCCTAGTTTTAAATAATTCTGAGGTAACAAAGTAAGATCAATTTTTAAAAAATTCCTATTTGTCCCATAGTTCATTAAAAAAGCTTTAGAGCAAATTAATTGAAGGAGGGATTTCAATTCCCCAATATTTCCCTCATATTGCAAAGACAAAAGCAAAGAAATTACTTCCGGATGTACAACAATATTTAAGTTTAGGCGTTTGGCTTCTTCTTTAAAAAGATAAATAATCATTTCAATTTTTTCTTCAAGAGGTCTCTCCTCAAAGGAAGGAAGTTGAATGACAACGGGTATTCTCCTCATAAAAGTCTTTAAAAGAAAGGAACCTGGTTTCTCTGTAGTAGCTGCTATAATCATTAAGTTAGCCCTTCTTTCAACAGTATCTCCTAATCTTTTATACACTCCTTTGTCAATAAGGTAAAAGAGCATCTCCTGGCCCTCTGGAGGTAGGCGGTGAACCTCGTCAAGGAATAATATCCCTTTATCGGCTTTTTCGACTAAACCTATCTTATCTACATCAGCTCCAGTATAAGCCCCTTTAACATGTCCAAACAAATGAGACATAAGAAGTTGAGGATTGTTATAGTAATCCGCGCAGTTTAACACTTCCAGAGGTCCTACCCTACCATTTTGAAGACTGAATTTGTACATCATCTCCGCGAAAAAAGATTTACCAGAGCCAGGCGGTCCTATGATAAGAGTGTGGAGCCCATAAGGAGGATATAATACAGCTGCTTTGGCCTGTTCTATTTGTCCTTTGAGGCTGCCATCATGTCCTATTATATTTTCAAAAGCACATTCTTTTCCTTTTCTTAAGTGTAAAAAATCAATTAAGTCTTTTAGAAGCATTTCTTCTTTAACCTTATTCCCTAAAAAATAAGCTAATCTATCTTTTTCAATATAATACACGGGTTTTGAAATAATTTTAACTATTTTCCCTTCTCTTACAAGATGATTTAAAATAAAAGACACATTGGGTCGAGCCATTTTTAAGAGTTGTGCTACTTCTTCTGTAGTGATTCCACCTTTTCTACTTATCAAAAAATTTTGAATATCAAATTCTTTACTTTTTTCTACAATAATATTATAAATTTTTTCCTTATTAGTCATATAAAACACCACTTCCTTAATTTATAAACCTCCTACCAAAAGGCAGGAGGTCATATATAAATGTTGGTAGCCCGGCTATCATAGCAAAACTATTGCATTAGACCCGTAGCTTTGCGTCCCCGCCTTTCGACGAGTTTGCCTTTTTCAACAAAAATTTATTTAATTTCCCTATATTACTATTTCGACATAAATATGAATTTTCCTTCTATTTTTAAAAAAGATTTTTTCTACATAATTCGTTAAATTTATACTAATTTCTAAATGTATGTGTTTATCCATTCTTTTGTGTATAAAAATGTGTATAAAAAATTATACATTTTAAAAACTTTTATACATTTTGTCCATATACAGTGAACTGGCATAAAAATTGCTTGAGTTTTATTATAGAAAATAAATCTTACAGAAAGGAGATGATAAATAGAAGAAAGAAACAGTTTCACTTAGCGACTAGAAGGGCTGACTTAAATTTAAAAAAATATTAAATTTTTAAGGAGGTAAGAAAAAATGAAGAGCCGACAAACATTAAAAGCTTTACTGGCCTTTGTGTTAATTGTAGCTTTAATGTCGCTAAGTGGAGTATTAGTCCAAGCTCAACCCAACTTAACAAACTTATCTGGCGACTTTCCAGCAAAAAATTACCCTCCTCAAATTCAAAAAGTTTTGATGCAAGATTCTAACAAAAACAAAATCTTTGATAACCTGGAAGCAAAGCTTACTGATAAGCCTGACAGTGCGGAATTCCCTGTCGTAATAACCTTCAACAAAAACATAGATGATAACGAACTATTGAATATTTCTAAATCCATTGGAAAGTTTAATATAAAGCACAAATACAAAATTATTCCAGGAATTGCTGCTACTTTAACTAAAGGACAAATAAACGCTTTGTCAAAATTGGATATAGTAAAGCAAATTGAGTATGATGAGCCTGTATATGCGACATTAGACACCGCAACAAAATGGTTTGGCGTTACAAAAGCGAGAAGTGACTTTGGCGTAACTGGAAACAGAGATGGTAATCCTTCCTCTTACTCCAAAAATGATATAGTAATAGCAATTATTGATACAGGCATTGATGGTTCCCATGTTGACCTTGCTGGTGGCAAAATAATAGGATGGCGAGATTTTGTAAACGGTAAAACTACCCCTTACGATGATAATGGACATGGGACTCATGTAGCAAGCATTGCAGCAGGAACTGGGGCGGGTAACAGCCTTTATACAGGTGTTGCACCTGGTGCGGCTTTGGTAGGAATAAAAGTACTTGATTCGAATGGAAGCGGAAGTATGAGTACCGTAACGGCAGGAATTGATTGGGCTGTTCAAAACAAAGATGTATACGGAATCAAAGTCATAAATTTAAGCCTTGGAACTTCTACAAGTTCTGATGGAACTGACTCTACCTCATTAGCAGTAAACAGCGCCGTAGATAACGGAATTGTAGTAGTAGTTGCAGCTGGAAATTCAGGTCCTGCAAGGTACACCATAGGATCACCTGGTGCAGCGGAAAAAGCCATAACTGTTGCAGCAATGGCAGATGTAGGAGAACTTGGATTCAACCTTGCAAGCTTCTCTAGCCGTGGTCCCACAGCTGACGGAAGGATAAAACCTGACATTGCAGCACCTGGATATAATATAACTGCCGCAAAAGCAAATTCTATAAATGGCTATGTGACATACAGTGGTACAAGCATGGCTACACCTTTTGTAGCAGGTACAGTAGCCCTTATGCTTAGTGCAAATATAAACCTTGCACCAATTGATGTAAAAAATATAATAATGACTACTGCAAAAAGTTGGGGGCCTCCAAGCAAAAACATTGACTATGGTGCAGGAAGATTGGATGCATATGAAGCAATTAAAACAGCTGGAAATTTCACAGGAACTAATATATCTGTGCCAAACCATTATTATGCTAAAGATTCGCTCCCTGGGTCTGGTTACAGTGACATTTGGACATTTAACGTGACAAACACATCATATCCTATCGCAATAACTTTCATAATACCTGATTGGGCAAACTATAACCCTGATTTCGATATATACCTCTATGGCCCAACTGGTACTCTTATTAAAAGTTCAACTGGAACACAAAGGCAGGAAACAATAACATATATTCCAACACAAACGGGAACCTATTACATCAAAGTATATTCATACAGAGGCAGTGGAAATTATTACTTTGATTTAAGTACGGGCGGCGGTTCACTCACCCTTTCAAATAACGACATATAAAAATTAAAGAAGTATGGTGCCGATTGGCTCCATACTTCTTTAATTTTTACGACTTTCTACTTTATTTTCTCTTTTTTCAAGTAAAATTTTTTCGTCAAAGCAGTAGATTTCTATAGGTTCTCCTTTTAATAGTGCAAACACAACACTTTCTTTGGTTAATTTGATATTTATTTTTCTACCTTTGTATCTCACATTAAAAGAGAGCAAATTCCATTCTTTAGGTAGTCTCGGCTCAAAATGAAGTTCATTTGTATAAACCCTCATTCCACCAAAGCCATTCACAACTGCACTCCATGTTCCTGCCATAGAAGCAGCATGAATTCCATCCTTAACATTGTCATTGTAGTCGTCCAAATCCATTCTTGCAGTCATCATAAAGTATTTATAAGCTTTGTCAGTATATCCTATTTCATTGGCTAGTATGCTAAATATAGCTGGCGACAAGGAAGAGTCGTGAGTGGTAATAGGTTCATAATAATCGTAATTCTTTTTAAGTTCATCTTTAGTAAATTTTTCTCTCTGTAAAAACATCAAAAGCAACACATCAGGCTGTTTGCATATTTGATATCTATAAATATTTAGGTAATGCCAGTGCAACAAAAGTGGAAATTGATCTTGTGGTATTTGATCTACTGTTATCCTTTCTTTATATAAAAAACTGTCATCCTGTGGTATAATGTCAAGTTCATTTGAATAAGGAAGGTACATATTGTCAGCAGCTTTTTTCCACGCATTAATTTCTTGATCTTTTAGATTTAACTTAGAAGTAATTTTTTGGTATTTCTCAGGCACTTCTTTTTTCATTTTATTTGCAATATTATAGGCATATTCCAAATTCATTTTTGCCATGTAATTGGTATAAGCGTTATTATCAACCAATGCAGTATACTCATCTGGACCAGTGACACAGTTTATGCAGAATTTATTGCCCTTAAGAGGAATATACGCTCCTAAATTTTCCCAAAATCTTGCAGTTTCAAATAATATTTCACATCCATAGTCATAAAGAAAGTCCAAATCATTTGTAGCCTCCACATATCTTTTTAAAGCATAAACTATATCAGCATTTATGTGATACTGTGCCGTACCAGCCGGAAAGTATGCAGAACATTCAGGCCCATCTATCGTTCTCCAAGGATACAAAGCTCCTTTGTGACCTAATTCCTTTGCCCTGGATCTTGCTGCATCTAAAAGATTATACCTGTACATTACCAAAGCTTTTGCAATTTCGGGCTTTGTATAAAGAAAGAAAGGCATTATATAAATATCAGAATCCCAAAAATAATGGCCTTCATAACCTTCTCCCGTCAGCCCTTTTGCTGCAATATTTGTCTTCCCATCTCTTCCGACAGATTGAAGTAAATGAAATTCATTAAAGCGTATGCCTTGCTGCAGAGCTTTATCTCCTTCTATGATTACATCAGCATCTTCCCAAAAAGAATTCAAAAATTCTTCCTGCTCTTTTTCTATCGTTTCAAAGCCGTCATTTTTGGCTTTTTCTATTTCTTCTAAAGCAAGAGCAACCAATTTATATTCATCAAAATCCTTTGAAGTGTAATAGGAAATAAATTTATTCAATGTGTATGAGGTGCCTTTTTCAGCCTCTAGATCTACAATTACTTTTACTCCATCTTCTTCTAAACTATTTGAGACTTCATATTTACTATCTCCCACTAATGCATTGTCTATCGCGCAAACATAGGAGAAATTGCTCTTTTGCGTTTTTTGAACAATCCATCCTTTTAAATCCTCTACACCTTTATCTATAGTCTTTAAAACTTTTCCTTTTAAATTTGAACCTACTCTTACATCTTTACTATCATTTATATTTGAAACATTTCCGTCAATAGCGGAAATAAATCTAATTTTCCCACTAAAATTTACAGGTTCCACAGTAAAAGAAATTGCCGCTAAATGTTGCCTATTTAATGATACAATTCTCTTTATTTTTACCTCTAAAACTTTTCCTGTAGGGGATTCCCATTTTACTTTTCTTTCTACAAAACCTTTCTTCATGTCAAGTACTCTCTCATAAAATAGGATTTTCCCTTTTAGTAAATCAAACTGTTCCCCATCTACATACAATTTTATTATTTTACTATCTGCCACATTTAACATTGTCTGACCTATTTTTGCAAAACCATATCCCCCTTCAGGGTAAACTATATCGTGTATTTCATAAAACCCATTGATATAAGTCCCATTAAAAGAGGTATTTTTAGGCCCTGAATATCCTTCTTCAAAAGTTCCTCTTATTCCAATATATCCATTTGCTAAAGCAAAAATAGTTTCATTTCTGTAGTTAGTGTCTATACTAAACTGCGTCTCTCTTATAACCCAATCTTCAAAAGGGTAAATTGGTTTCTTCGTTTTGTTGGCCATATCCATCCTCCACTCTTACTTTAATTCAAAATTTTGGTCGGAAACAAAGTCGTTTCCGACCAAAATCAATTTAAAGCATTTACTTGCTTTCTGCGGCTTTTTTAGCTTCTTCTATCATGTTGTGATATTTATCAAGAGTAGGTTTAATAGGTTTATTTTCAAAGATTATCTCTCTTAGTGCTCCATTTATAGCCTTGTCTACATCAGCCCAGTATACAAGGTTTGGCCTCGGTTCTGCATGTTTTAATGCTTCATTTATAGCTTCAAAATATGGTTTCTGCCAATCTGCAACTTTACCATAAGCATCGCTTCTCATTGATGGCCATCCCAATTTAGCCACAAGTTTTTCTTGAACTTCTTTACTCATGAGATACTGCATAAACTTTATTGCCATCTCTTTATTAGGTGCACCAGTTGGTATTCCTATAACTTCTCCTCCTAAAACGTGGGACTCTTTAACCGGACCTGCCCAACCGTGATATGCCAAAATGTTCTTTTTACCATACTGCTCTACAAGAACGTTTGCGGTGTAAGGCCAATTTTCAACTAAATATACACTATCTTTTGCGAGATATTCTACAGGTGTATTCCAGTCAGCTTTCTTTGAGTCAGGAGAGAGGTATGGCTGTAATTCTTTCAAGAATGTAAATGCTTTTATTGAACCTTCATCGTTCAATACTGTTGGGTCACCACCAGCAGACCT
Source organism: Thermoanaerobacter uzonensis DSM 18761 (assembly GCF_900129115.1). Lineage (NCBI taxonomy): Bacteria > Bacillati > Bacillota > Clostridia > Thermoanaerobacterales > Thermoanaerobacteraceae > Thermoanaerobacter > Thermoanaerobacter uzonensis. The sequence continues at coordinate 23,004 of NZ_FQUR01000016.1, forward strand.
TATAAGGTCAAACATTTGAACTGTGCTGTCAGGCCCCAAATTTTCTTTAATTATAACTCTGCCTATACCCTCTTTTTCTTTAAAAGTCTTTGCAACCTGTAAAAGCTCATCCCAATTTGTAGGTAGTTTCAAACCATATTCTTTGAATTTATCTGCGTTGTAAAAAGCTATCTCTACATTTGGTCTATAAGGCATAAAGTACAATTTTCCATTAAACTCTCCAACTGGAACAAGACTTGGTATTACTTCCTTGGGTATCATGTCTCTATACTGAGACAAATCTTCCACAAGCCCTTTTGCCACAAGCGGAGCAAGTTGCATGTTATCTTGAGTTATAATATCTATATCCATCGCATTTGCTTTGTGCATAGCATCTAACTTTTTAATAAGGTCTCCTGCTTCAATTTGAAGAGGCTCAATTTTTACACCATACTTTTGCTCAAATGGTGGAAAAATATCTTCCTTCATCACTTTCCACTCTGCTTCTCCAAGTCCCATTGAAACTTTTAAGACTTTTTTCCTCGCATCTGACACATTTTTACTCCCGCATCCTGCGATAAGGGTACCCAAAAGGGAAAGAACCACTAATACTGCTATTACCTTAGCATAAAACTTCCTCATAACTTCAGAAAACCTCCTTAAAATTTAATTTTTTATTTATATACAGTATCCGAAAAATTCGGATACGTATATACTAACCTTTAACAGCACCTGCAAGATATCCACTCTTCATATACTTTTGTAAGAAGAATGTCACAAGCATTACAGGGATTGTGAGTACTGCTGCATATGTGGCAGAATCAAAAATTCCTCCTCTTTGAACATAATAGTAAGTTTGAAGAGGCAAAGTCCTGTCTGAAATAGTCAAATAAAGTGCATAAGTAAATTCATTCCAGGAATTCAGCCATACAAATATAGCAGTAACAGCTATGCCAGGAAGTGCAATTGGCATTATAATCCTCATCAATGCCGTCAATTTACTTGTTCCATCAACTAATGCAGCTTCTTCTAGGTCCTTTGGTATTGTCTCAAAAGTTCCAACCAATATCCATGCTGCAAAAGGTAAATTTACAATAAGGTGTGCCATAACCAATCCTAGATAAGTGTCCATTAAATTTAATTTTATAAACTCAACTGCTATCGGAAGAGCAATACCTACATCAGGAAACATCCTTGTAAAAAATAGTGATAATACTACTGCGTATTTTATTTTTGATGGCATCTTCGCTATAACATAAGCCGCTGGAGCAGCTATTATAATTGCAATGATGGTAGTCATTGTTGCCACTACAAAACTTTTCTTAAAAGGAGGCCATATATTTCCTGAAAGAAATACATCTTTCCAATGGTCCAAAGTGAAGCGAGTAATAAAAAAATCTGGATGAGGCTTTAATATATCACTTGGCACTGCAAAAGAAGTTATAAAAAGTATATATACTGGTATAATCATTAATATTGCTGCTATTATAGCTATTGGAATATACGCTGTATTTGAAATCTTTTCACTAATATCTATTTTTCTCATCATTATTCCTCCTTAGTACCAGCTATTTTTAAGTAGCTTACTATAAATACTGCTATTATTAGGAGCAATATTGTAGATGCTGCCGCAGATGTATAGGCATTTGCATAATTGTTATACTCATCATATGCAAAGGTAGAAATAACAGGAGTAGCACGACCGGCAAGAACAAGTACAAGTTCAAATATTCTAAAAGCATCTATCGCTCTTAATATCAAGGCCATCGTTATAGAGGGTTTTAAAAGTGGCAATGTCACATATTTAAAAGTTTGCCACGCAGTTGCCCCGTCAATATTGGAAGCTTCATAAACTTCATCTGCTATACTTTCAAGACCAGCCAAAAGCAATAGTATAACCAGTGGGGTAACTTTCCACATATCAGCTACAGAAACCATAAGCAATGTCTTAAAACCACCGCTCGCCCAATCCACAGGAAGTTTAATTAAGTGTAATTTTTCTAAAAGTTCATTAAAATAACCATTCAATCCGAAAATATATGTCATAGCGACACCTGATACAAGGGTAGGAACTCCCATAGGAACCAACATCAAAGACCTCAAAAGCCCTTTCCCTTTGAAACTTCTTCTTAAAATAAGCGCAATTACAAGTCCTGCTGTCATTTCCAAAGTAAGGCTTATAAATGTAAGAGCTACTGTGTTAAAAAAAGCCTGTTTAAATTCTGTTTTACCTATAATCTCTTTATAATTTGCCAATGTGAATGCTTTAGTATACTGGTCTTGAAAGCTTAAAGTAATAGTTTGAATGATAGGGTATACAGTAAAACCTAAAATATACAATAATAATGGTAAAAGCATGGCAATTTCAAGTTTGTATTTCTTTACGAAGTTTACATAAGACATGCCATATTCTCCTTTCGTAAGCTTAAAATCTTCACTGCGCTTTTCATATTAAAATTGTAAGCGCTTACAATTTAAAAAAAATAAAACAAAGATTATTCTTTTGGAAATTTACAAGAATTTCTTACTACAATTTTGTGCTCTAAAATTGTCTGATACTCATCAATATTTTCCCCATTTAACATTTTTATAAGCATTCTAGCTGCAACAGCCCCTATTTCATACATAGGCTGTGATACAGTCGTAAGAGAAGGCCTTGTAGCTTCTGACAAGTCAATATTATCAAAGCCCATCACAGAAATATCTTCAGGACATGAAAGTCCACTGTCAAACACTGCATTTATTACCCCCATTGCCATAATATCACTTATCGCAAAAATAGCAGTAGGTCTCATTTCGCCTTTTAACATTTCCATCGCCGCATTATATCCGCCTTTATACTTAAAATTTGCTTCTTTAATAAATTTGTCATAAATTGGTAAGTCATTATCAATAAGAGCTTGCTTATATCCCCTTAACCTATCCACACTATCTATGGTTTCCTTCATATCGTCTAAAGGACCATGAATAATTCCAATCCTCTCGTGGCCTAATGATATCAAATAATTCACTGCATCATAAGCCGCTTTAAAATTATCAATTCCTACATAAGGCACATCAAACTTTGTTGTTCTTCCTGCAAGTACCACCTTTATATTGTCATTTTTAAAGACTTCATAATGCTCTTTTGAAAAATAGTCACAATGAAATATTATTCCATCAACCCACCGATTTTTTAGCATTTCTATATATTGAAATTCTTTTTCTCTTTTATTGTCTGCATTGCACAAAGTAATATTGTATTTATAAATATTGCAGACATCTTCAATACCTCTTACTACTTCTGCATAGTAAGGGTTTGATATATCAGGCACAATTAACCCTATAGTGTTTGTCTTCTTCATCGCCAGGCTTCTGGCGGGCATACTGGGTTTGTATCCCAGCTCTTCTGCTGCTTTTAAAACTTTTTGCCTGGCTTTTTCACTTACTAAAGGGCTATTATTAAAAACTCTCGAAACAGTTGCAATAGAAACACCTGCTAATTTTGCTACATCATCTATTGTCGCCATTTTGACACCCTTTTCTTAATTTACTGTAACCGCTTACAGTTTATATTATATTATGATTCTTTTAAAAATGCAAGAGTTTTTTATAAAAAATATTCCCCAAATACAGGGGAATATTTTCACACTACAGCAATTCTAATATTTTATCCGCTTCACTTAAATCCTTTAAAATTAAGTCTGCTTCTTTCACCGTTTCAGGATTGCCTACTCCTACTGCATACATCCCTGCTTTTTTTATTGCAGTGATGCCCGCAGCAGAATCTTCTATTCCAATACACTTTTCAGGAGAAATGCCAAGATGGTCTGCTGCATTTAAAAATATCTCAGGGTCAGGTTTTCCATGCTTAATTTCATTTGCATCCACTATATAGTCAAATTTATCTTTTATTTTTAAATTTTCAACAACAGTAAAAGCGTTTTTACTGACAGAGGCAATTGCTGTTTTAATGCCTCTTTTCTTAAGCTCTTCAATGAATTTCTCCACTCCCGGCAATAGATCCTTAGGTGTAATTCTCTTTATCATCTCTTTATAGTACTCATTCTTTTTATTTGCATAATATTCTTTTTCTTCTTGAGAATATTTTTTATCACTTTTCTCTAAAATTATCTCTAAAGACTGTAAGCGGCTTACACCTTTTAATCTCTCGTTTATAACTTCATCAAAATATATCCCCAACTCATCAGCGAGTTTCTTCCATGCTAAATAGTGGTATCTTGCAGTATCTGTAATAACACCATCTAAATCAAAAATTACTCCTTGATACCTTGCCATTTTATTCCTCCTTCGTTGCTTATTTTAATCCCGTTGTAGATATTCCTTTTACAAAATATCTCTGGAATATTAAGAATATCACTATAGTCGGTAATGTCAAAAGTATAGCTCCTGCCATTACCTGGTTCCAAAATTGATAATACTGCCCGTAGAAAGAATTAAGGCCTACAGGTAGTGTATACATATTATCACTGGATGTCAAGAGGCTAGGCCACAAGAAACTATTCCAATTGCCAGTAAACATAAAAATGAATTGAGTTGCAAGAGCAGGTTTAGACAAAGGCAAAACTATTTTAAAGAAAATCCCAAATCGTGACAAACCGTCAATTGTAGCTGCTTCTTCTAACTCTTTGGGAAGAGATAAGAAAAATTGCCTCATTAAAAATATTCCAAAATTGCTGGTCAAAAATGGAATTGTAAGGCCCATGTAAGTGTTCACCCAGCCTAATTTGCTGAGAAGGATATAAGTTGGCACCATCACTACCTGTCCTGGTACCATCATGAGAGCAAGCACAACCATAAACAATAAATTTCTTCCAGGAAAATTTATTCTTGCAAGTGCATACCCTGTCATAGAATTAAACAGGATATTGCCAAACGTCACTATAGCTGCAACTATAGCGCTATTTATAAACCACCTTAAAAAAGGAAATTTTGTAATTATCATTTTATAGTTATCTAAAGTTAAATGTTTTATATTTACAGCAAAAGTATTTAAATCACTGGTGGGTTTTAGAGATGTTATTATAGACCAAATAAAAGGACCAAGTGTAATTACTGCATATCCTACTACAACGATATAAAATAAAAGTCGCAACACCTTTTTCATCTATTGCCACCTCCTAATAGGTTTCTTCTTTGAAAAGCTTTCGCTGTATAAGAGTCAATATCAAGATTATTACAAATAATGCAAAAGCCATAGCTGAAGCGTAACCCATGTTAAAATCTCTAAAGCCTGCCCTATATATATCCAGCACGACTGTCATTGTAGCATCAAGAGGTCCACCAGTCCCTTGCGATACTACATAGGCTTGGTCAAAAACCTGAAAAGTACCAATTAATGACATTACTAGATTAAAAAACACTATTGGCCTCAACATTGGAAGGGTAATTTTGAAAAACCTTTGAAATTTATTAGCTCCATCAACTTCTGCAGCCTCGTACAATTCTGACGGTATATCCTGTAGCCCAGCAAGAAAAATCACCATGTAATTACCTACAGAAGACCATATCGCCATCATCATGATAGAAGGAAGCGCAAACCTTACATCATTAAACCAAGCAGGTCCTTGTATGCCAAATTTAGCTAACAAAGCATTAACTAAACCATCTGCTTTAAATAGATATAAAAATATTACAGAAACTGCAACTGTGGAGGTAACAGTTGGTATATAATAGGCAACTCTAAAAAATGTCTTACCTTTAATATTCGAATTTACAATTAATGCTAGTATTAAGGCAATAATTAGCTGTGTTGGCACTACTCCTAAAGAATAAAGTGTTGTATTTAAAAGAGCCCTTTTAAATGTCGGGTCGCTAAATAACTTTATATAATTTGCAAATCCAACCCATCGGCTTGCTTCAGGATTTAAAAAAGAAAATTCTTTAAAACTTATAATAAAAGCATAAATTAATGGTCCTATCAAAAAAATAGATATTGAAGCAATAAAAGGTAACACAAAAGCATACCCTGACAAAGCTTCGTATAAATACCTCTTTTTCATAGTCATTTTAGCTTCCATAAATACATCCTTCCCTTCAACCTTAAAAAATCATAATTACAGCACCTTATTTTAGTAAGGTGCTGCTTGTTTAAATTATTGTCCAACTTCCTTTTGTGTATTGTCAAGAGCTTGTTGAGCACTACTTATTTGCTTCATTATTAATGCTTCACAGGCTTTATTAGCCGCATCTACTACCTTTGTGCCATACAAGCCAAACTGCCATGGTACTGCATAGGAAGCACCATCTACAAAAGCAGCTCTTTCAGGATATTTCTCCTTAAATCCTTCTTGCATAGACTTTCTCGATGGAAGTGCAAGACCTGAATCTACTACAAATTGCTGTCCTTCTTTACCGGTTAAAAATTCAATAAGCTTAAATGCTTCATCTTTATGTTGGCTGTTTTTATTCATCACATATGCAACAGTGAAAGCCATTGTAGATTTTTGCTTTCCTGCTGGAAGCTCTGCTATACCATAGTTTAAATCAGAAGCTTTTTCTTTCAGGAATGGTATCATCCAGCCACCTTCTATTGCCATTGCAGCTTTTTTAGCAGCAAAAGCATCTCCATTCCAGCCTTCTCCCATGTTTTGTGGTGTGTCAGCAACTTTGTCTTTTGTAATGAGGCCTACATAAAAATCAAGAGCTTGTGCATTCTCTGGCAGATTTAAAGTAACTTTTCCATCTTGATATACTGAACCGCCATTTTGATTTATAAAAGCATCAAATCTTGCAAGGTCTGCTGATAAAACCAAACCTTTGACACCGTCTTTTGTCAACTTTTTAGCTACATCTCTTAATTCCTCCCATGTTTTTGGAGACTCATTTATTCCAGCCGCTTTAAACATGTCTTTGTTGTAAAACAAAGCTAGAGTATTGAAATCCTTTGGCAAACCATAAGTTTTTCCTTCCCACTGAAAAGCGGAAAGCAAAGCAGGTTCGAAATCATTTACATCCACATTGTATTTCTTAATATAATCATCTAATGGCTCTAAAACTCCTGAAGACATAAGCTGTGGTGCAGGCATGCTGTCAAGATAGAATATGTCTGGTGCTGTATTTGACGCCAGTTCTGTTTGTAATTTTTGCATGTAATCTCCCACAATTGTCTCAATTTGCACATCTATATTTGGATATTTTTCTTTAAACTTAGCTATTTGGTCATCCACTATCTTCTTTTCTGCTGGAGATGAAGACCACATACCTAATTTTATAGTAACTGGTTCCACCGTCTCTTGTTTTTGTGTATTTGTCTCATTGGCACTGGAGGTATTATTTTTACTGGATGAACAACCAGCTAAAACAGTAGCTAATACAAAGATCGTCAAAACAAAGATGCTTAAAAGTTTTTTACTCATTACCACTTTCCCCTTTCATAATTTTATAGTAAAATATCTGATTGAGGATTTAAAATTTTACTTCAACTTCACTTATCCCCCCTTAAAACTTAATCATTTTATTTTAAGGTATAGCGGGTTACCACCTGCCTGTACCTTTTTGACTATTTTAACGTAATCTCTTTCCCTTTTACCTTTACTTTTATATTTCCTTTTCCTTCTAATTTTTTTACTGACACGTCCTCTTTTGTAACAATTACCTCAATTAAATTGCCTTTCCAGAATACTTTATAGGAAAGTTTGTCCCATTTTTGTGGCAGCCACGGATTTATATTTAATATCTCTTCTTTGTCAATTTCCATTCCGCCAAATCCAAAAACAGCTACTTGCCATGTACCACCAGCAGATGCAGCATGCAAACCTTCTTTAGTGTTACCCTGATTGTCCACAAGGTCCACGTTAGCACTTCTCATAAAAGATTGGTATGCGTTTTTGTGGTCTCCCACTTTTAACCCCATAATAGCATACATGCTGGGACCTAATGAAGATTTGTGCATAGTTCGCTTTTCATAATATTCGTAATTGATTCTTTTCGTCTCTTCGTCAAATTCCTCGCCTAACAAAAGCATTAACATAACAACGTCAGCCTGTTTAATAAGCTGGGTATCACCTAATTTTGTTATATCAACACCTTCAGGCCATATAGGCATATTGTTTTCATCAAATTTATCAATGACATAATCTTTTTTATCAAAATAGCCTTCAAATTGTTCTATTAGCTTTTTGTTATTGTCATAAGGCATATATATTTTTTCTTCAACTTCTTTCCACTTTTCCATTTCTTCATTTGTCAAACATATCTTGTTTGATATAGCATGATAATGTTCGTGGTATTTTTCTTTTAACATATTGATTAGTTCAAGTCCCTTTTTAATATTCCATTTTGCAAGGTAATTAGTATAAGCATTATTATCAACATGTTCATGAAATTCGTCAGGACCTATGACATTGTTTATTTCATACCTATCTAATTCTTTTACATATTCACATCTAGATACCCAAAACCTTGCAGTCTCAAAAATGATTTCTGCACCATAATTCAACATAAACTCAATATCCTCTGTCGCTCTAAAATACTCCCACACTGCAAAAGCTATATCAGCAGTTATATGATGCTCTAAATCTCCTGTCCATATCCTTACAGGGTTTCCCATGTAATCAAATCCCCATTTAGGTGTCTCTTCCTCTCCTGTATCTGCAGATTCCCAAGGATATTGTGCTCCCTTATACCCATTTAAAGTCGCATTTTTTCTTGCTGCATCAAGCATATTGTACCTGTACATTAGAAGTGCCTTTGCCGCTTTTGGATGCACATATATGAAAAAGGGAAGCATAAATATCTCCGTATCCCAAAAGATATGACCTTTGTATCCCTCACCATGAAGAGCTTTCGCAGCAATACTTACCAGGAAGTCATTTTCATTGACAGAACTCATGAGATGAAAAATATTAAAACGCAAAGCTTTATCTGCTTCTTCATCCCCTTCAATATTTATATCTGCAACAGACCATAGTTCATCATATACTTTAATATTCCTTTTAAGCTCTTTGTCAATACCTTCTTCAGCAAAAACAAAGAGTTCTCTTTCCACCGTCGTCTTTAACAGATCTTTTCTTACGTCTCTTGAGGTATAAGTTATTACAAATTTGTCAATTACTACCGTTTTGTTCTCTGTAGCATCAAACTCAAAGTACTCAACACTAATTTCACCCAATGACAAAAATCTTCTAAATTTAGCTATGTTATTTTTTTCTTTATCTTCATAACGATATATCCTCACAGTACTGCCTGTGGCAATGCGAATATCATCGTCAACAGTTGCTGTTTCAAGATAAACTCCATTTTTACTTAGACTACTATTGTTAATCACTTTCAAATGCTTTACTCTATACTTTGGGCTATCTGCTGAATTTAAAACAGTCCCATCAATAATGCTCTCTATACCTACAACACCACTGTAATTTACAGGTGTTACAAATAGCTTAATTGCAGAACGATGAAGGTCGCTACGGCTTATAAACCTGTATCCCTCAATTCGAGTAATTCTATCTTTGTTGTCTTTTATCAACATACTCCTAAATAGAATACCTTTTTTCATATCAAGAATTCTTTTAAATTCTATCAACTGGCATTTATCCAAACTTAATTCTTCACCTTCAACATACAACTTTATTCTCAACCAATTTTGAGCATTTACTATTTCTCTAACCTGCGCATCTGACTTATCAAAAATTCCTGCAATAAAATTTCCCGGTTTTTCTCCCTCGCTTCCTTCCTCAAAAGTACCTCTTACGCCCATGTAACCATTTGTAAGTGTAAAAAGGGTCTCATATCGAGGATTTACCTCCGTATTATACTCATTTTGGAAAATAAGCCATTTGTCATCACTTATTAAATTGTTTACATCCTCTAAAAACATGTGCTTTATCACTTATATACCTCCATCCTTACCAAAAATTTTATCCGAAACGTTTTGGGTACTTTTTAAAAAAAATTATATCTTTCTAGCTGAATCTCTAATTACAAGCTTATGAGGTATTAATATATGCTGAGGCTTTTCCCCTTTTATAATAGATAAAAGATGTTTTGCTGCATTATATCCCATCTTAAAAGTATCTTGTCTTATAGTAGTAAGTCCAGGAGTAATAAGGGATGCAAGTTCAATATCGTCAAAACCTACAATAGAGATGTCATCAGGCACTTTCATTCCTAAGTCTTTTGCTGCTTTAAAAGACCCTATTGCCATCAAATCAGAAGCATGAAATACAGCAGTTATTTTCGGATGTTCAAAAACCAACGTCTTAAAAGAATTATATCCACCTTCTTGAGTAAAATCATTAAAAACTACATATTCCTCTTTATAAGGTATATTATTTTTTTCAAGAGCTTTTTTATAACCTTCTAACCTTTCAAAACTTACAGCCGCATCACCATGCCCATTTATAAATCCAATATTTCTATGTCCTAACTTTATAAGATAGCTGGTAGCTTCAAAAGCCGCCTGAACATTATCCGAACTTACATATCCCACTTTATCAGTCAGTATTGGTATATCAATCAAAACAGTGGGAATTTGTGTTTTCTCTATTTCTTTAATATAAGGATCACTCAATCTTAAGCCTTCTACAATAGCCCCTTCAACCTTTCTGTCATTGCAAAGCTTCTCATAGGAAGTGGCATCTTGGCTTTCGGGGTCTACAGTAAAAAGTATAAGGTCGTATTTATCTTTCCTTAATCCTGCTTTTATACCCGCAAGCACTTCGAGAAAGAAAGGATGATACGCCCCCGGTTTTATTAACTCAGAAACAACCAATCCAACTGTATGGGTTTTATTTGTAACAAGCCCTCTTGCAATGGAATTAGGAGTATAATTTAATTGCTCTGCTATTTTTTTAATTCTTTCACGGGTTTCCTCGCTTACATCCGGGTATCCGTTTAAAGCTCTTGAAACCGTTGTAACAGATACACCCGCATATTTCGCTATATCCTTTATTGTAACCGCCATTTAATATCCACCTTTTCCAAAACGTTTTGGTTGTTTAATTTCATTTTATCAAAAACCTATTCACCTGTCAACAGATTTTTTCTTTCCGTAAGGACACACTTTCATACAAATACCACATACATAGCCTCTTCCAATGTGTTTAAAATTTTTATTCATATATTCGCTACAGGCTCTCGCATCAACTATTTCTTCTCTCGGCATCCCTTCTTTCCATAAAGTACCATAAAGTGCTATAGCAGGACAGGCATCTACACATAATTTACAGCTGCCACATTTACTTTCAGTAATAGGGGTTCCTGTTTCAAAAAACATGTTAGTAAGAACAGTCCCCAACCTTACCCTGGGACCATATTCTTCAGTCACAAGAAGACCATTCTTTCCTATCCAGCCAAGCCCTGCTCTTGTAGCAGCAGTTTTATGTGGAAAAAGTCCTCTGTATTCTCCCAAATCAGCAATCGATTGAGATGCAGGAACAGCTAATGCTTTATAGCCCCATTTTTCAAGAAGAAGAACCGTCTTTAAGGTTATCTGGTCAATTAGCGTATTTACAGAACGGTAATGGTGATAATAAGTGTGAGTCGGCTTATTCTCAATTTCATCCACTATTCTATCTGCTAATTTTATTACAACTGTAATGGCATACGGAATATCTGAAAGAGTATCGGGAAGGATACCTGTAAGATTTGAAAAACCCACTAAAGACGCTCCCCACTCTTTGATTTTTTGCTCTAAAATTTTTTGTTTTTCCATCTTTATCAACCCTTTTAGTAAAATTTATGCACATAAATATTTTAACACAATAAAATATATTTTTTAAAATTTTTCAAAGTATATTTTTTATCTACCTACACAAATTAAGTATGAGAAAGAGTAAGGAGGGATTTAAATGGCAAGAGGTAGTTGGAATGATCGTCCAAAAATGGTACAAGAGGCTCACAAAGCCCTTGATAATATGAAATACGAAATCGCATCAGAGCTTGGCCTTCCAGTTAAACAAGGTTCTGAAGATTATTGGGGATATGTAAGTAGCCGAGATTGCGGCAAAGTAGGAGGACAAATGTTAAGACGAATGGTTCATTTTGCTGAATCTGCCATGGCAAGGGGCATCAGTATATATGGTTCTATTCCTGCACAGGGTGGCCCACAAGGTGCTGCAGGAAGTGAATCAGAATATATGCAAAGATAGAAAGAGAAAAAGAGAGTATTTCGTATACTCTCTTCAGTTTGTTGACAAAGTTAAAAAATATTCAAAGGAGATATTTTGCATCATCGCTCCGATGTTCCAAAGCGACAAAACATAAGCTTCCCCTTCGGGCTCCGGCAGGGTACCGGGCACAATCGGCCTCCTTGCCTCAGGTGCCCGCCTTCGCCATCCATGGCTTCGGCCCTGCCTCTACCCTCGGTCTTGCTAAGTTTTGTTGCCGCTTTGTCACAAGTCACTCCTTATGCAAAATATCTCCTTTACGAAAGTTTGTCTACAGTCTGAAGAGAGTATTTCGTATACTCTCTTTTATTATTGCATATTTTGTGATAGAATTAATTTAAACATACCACATATAGTAATAATGCGAGGTGGTAACTTGGCTTACGAAATACAGGAATTAGCAGAAAACAAGTTAATTATACTATACATCTTAAACAGAATAAATATGCCTATTACAGACGAGCAAATAAGCAAAATTATCTTAGATAACAAACTTATGAACTATTTCTATTTAAGACAGTACCTTGACGAATTAATAGAAACTGGCTTTATAAAATTAGAAGAAGAAAAATATTTTATTACTGGAGAAGGTATAAACATTTTAAAACTATTTTTCACAAGAATCCCCTTTGAAACACGGCAAAAAATAGACGAATACATCCTTTTAAACAAAGAAAAAATAAAACAGGAATCTCAATATATAGCCACTTATTACAAAAAAGGCGAAAATCAATATATAGCTAATTGTAAAGTCGTAGAAAATGATATAGTTTTGATTGAGCTAAATATAAATGTAGTAAACAGCGAGCAGGCAAAACTCATATGCGATAATTGGAAACAAAAATCTCAAGACGTATATGCATACATAATAAAAGTCCTCACGGGTCAATAACAAGGCCTTGGGGCTCTTTTCTTGTTTCAATAAACTTTACTACCCTCATTTCATCAATGTCAATTATATTCACTTTGTTTTCTTCTGCAGAAGAAACATAAGCATATTTATCTAAAATACATAAATACCCAGGTGCATATCCGCAATAAACTTCTTTTTTCTGTTTTGTAAATAAATCTATTTTGCATAGCGTATTAGAGCAAGAATTAAGCACATACAAAAAGTTTTCCTTTTTTCGTACTATTGTAGGAACTTTTCCCACTTCTATCTCATCAGTCACTTTAAAACTTTGCAGGTTTATCACAGAAATTTTCCCATTTATCCCCGTTTCAAAATAACTGTTTATTACATACAAACAGTCCCAATCTTCAGAGAAAGTCATCCCTATAGGTCTTGCCCCTGTTCCAATAAAATCTACAATACTATAACTAAAAGGGTCGATTAATAAAATTTCATCAGAGTTCATATTGCTCACAAAAATCAAATCATACTTTTCATTGTAAATTATGTCCTGGGGAAAACTTCCTACTTTAACTTGCCCTATCACTTTTTTCTCTCCAATATCAAAAATACTTATAGAGTCTGAGTCCCCATTAACCACCAATATATAATCTCCATGCATAATGCCATTATTAGGATAATTACCTACATACAGAGAAGTTTCTGAAGTAAAATCTTTTAGGTTTATTATACTAATTGAATTATCATAAGCATTTAAAGAATACAGTTTCTGCCTTTGTTTATCTAAAATTAATCGATGAGGACCACATAAATATTTAGAATAGACATTTAAGGGCAGATGCTTATTATTATATGATTTAATCTTTGCAAAATCTCTATGATTTGTCTCCAAATTAACTCGCTCTATAACATCTTCTCCCATATTGGCAATGTAAATGTACAAAACACATCCCCCCACATATTAGCATAATTCCATAATATGCAGGAGGATATATTTGAGAAACCAATAACTCCATAAAAAATCGCTCACTTAAATTGTGAGCGTATTGTAATATTTTTGTAAATTTACCACCAAAGTAATCATATATCATACCAATATATTGTGGTCGTTATCCTAATATTTGAGTTACTTCGCAACCACACGTTTTTTTAGCCTGTTGATAAGTCCGAAAACCTGCACAATTACTGTCATGGTCGGGGCAACAGGATTTGAACCTGCGACCTCACGGTCCCGAACCGCGCGCGCTACCGCTGCGCCATGCCCCGACACATTATTCATTTTATCATACTCCTTTCCTTTTTTCAATAAACAAAATAAAATTAAGCCCTATCCAAAGTTAAAAATATTAAACCATTTTTCAAAAACCGTTAACTTATAGCAAATTCTTCGAGAAATTCGGCCATAAAATGAATTTCTAAATTTTATAATTGCAATTGACAGATAAATGAATTAAGTGTATAATAAAATTATCAAATTGGAAAGGGCGATTGATATGACTTATTTAGAGTTAGAATTTATGCGCTCTTCAAAACAAGCAAATGCACCAATTAGAACGTTGAAGAAATGTAATGCAATTACATGTATCCATAATTGCAACAATTTTTGTGTGACCTATAAAGATTTTAAGTGCGATTTTCAAGAAGAAATTAAAATACCTGAACAATAAATCAGGCGGTCGAAAGACCGCTTCAGTTTGTTGACAAAGTCAAAAAATTTTAAAATAGGATATTTTGCATCGTCACTCCGATGTTCCAAAGCGACAAAACTAAACTCGACCTTCGGGTTCCGGCAGGGTACCGGGCACATTCGACATCCCTGTCTTAGTGCCCGCCTCCGCCATCCGTGGCTACGGCCCTGCCTCCACCCTCGGTCTTGTTAAGTTTTGTTGACGCTTTGTCACAAGTCGCACCGATTGCAAAATATCCTATTTTCGAAAGTTTGTCTACAGTCTGAGGCGGTCGAAAGACCGCTTTTATCATACGTCTATTATTTTTTCCATCAATTCATTCATGTTATATTTAATTTTTTGTTCTTTAGCAATCCTCAAGAGCCTCAAATATTCTTGTCTTGCAAAATCGTACTTCAGCCTTGCTAACTTTATCTTGAGGTAGTTGTCATTTTCCAGCATTTCTAAATTTCTTTCTGCTTCTTTCATCGCCTTTAGTGCTTTATCTATCTCCCGTAACAACGCAGTCCCTGTCATTTCCATAACAACCACCTTCTCATTACGGCCTTTACACCTTACATTATATTAAAACTATGTCTTAATTATTACCTTTTTAAGCATAGCCCTCACATAACCAATCATGTACAATGACCCACAAAAAAGTACCATATCTTCTTCCTTAGCTATATCTAAGGCGTATTTTACCGCCTTTTCAATATTTTCAATTGGAATTACGTTTTCTTTATCTATCTTTTGTGCAAGTTCACTTGCCTTATAAGCTCTTTCACTTATTGGGGTAGTTGTTATTATAATATCTGCCTCTGACACAATGATATCCAGCATTTTCTGCGTATCTTTGTCTTTAAGCATTCCAATTACTAAAATCAGTCTATCATATTTGAATAATTTTAGAGACTCTTTCAAAACAGTCATTCCTTGAGGATTGTGAGCACCGTCTATCACTAGGTAGGGTTTTTTTCTCATTACTTCCAATCTTCCAGGCCATTTTGCCCTGTAAAGCCCTTCCCTTATATCTTTTTCTGTAATTTCGTATCCATACATTTTTAATTTTTCCACGCTCTCTACTGCCAAAGCAGCATTGTAAATCTGATGTTCTCCCAATAAAGCAACTTTTAAGTCCTTGTATTTTTTGTAGTCAAAAATCTGAAAATCAGGGTTTTGTTCTTTTATAATTACGTTACTTTTTTGAAGTACAGTCAAATAAGCATTTCTTACCTCACATGCTTCTGTGATGACCTTCATCGCTTCTGGCTGTTGATAAAAACTTACCACCACTCCATTTCGCTTGATAATGCCTGCCTTTTCATATGCAATCTCGCCTAAAGTATGTCCCAATCTTTCTGTATGGTCATAATCAATAGTGGTTATAACAGAAACTAATGAAAAATCAATAGCATTTGTTGCGTCAAATCTACCTCCAAGTCCTACCTCTAAAACTACAAAATCCACTTTTTCATCATAAAAATATTTAAAAGCAATTGCAGTTACCACTTCAAATTCCGTCGGATGATTGTATCCTTCCTCGACCATACGAGATATTATAGGCTTTATATATTCAACATAATAAATCAACTTTTCCTTGGAAATATTTTCTCCATTTATTCTCATTCTCTCTTCAAATTCTTCGAGGTAGGGAGAAGTATATAAAGCTACTTTATATCCAGCCTGCTGCAAAATGTTGCTTATAAAAGCTGATGTAGAGCCTTTTCCATTCGTACCAGCAACGTGGATATTTTTAAGGTTTTTTTGAGGATTCCCCATATAATTTAATAATCTTCTTATATTTTCCAATCCCAATTTTATGCCAAATTTGTATGTATCATGTATGTAGCTAATTGCTTCTTCATAGTTCATTTAATCCCATCTCCCATATAAACGGATTTTACAAAAACAATCCCATCAAAACCTCATCTACGTATTCATCACCAATTTTAAACTGTTTTTTCCTTCTACCCTCTTCTTCAAAACCAAATTTTTTATAAAGGTGTATTGCTACCTTATTAGTACTAAAAACACTGAGGCAAAGTTTTTCATAACCTTTGCTTTTTGCCCAATTAATAGCTTCCGTAAACAACTTTGTTCCGATTCCTATATTCCTAAATCGAGCGTCTATACTTATACCTATTTCTCCTACATGTTGTACTTTAGGAGACCTTCCTCCATAATAACGAAAGAGAGTAAGGCAGCCTACGATTTCACCACCGTAGTCTGCCACTAGGATCAAATCTTTGTTGCGGTCTAAATTTTTAATAAGCTGTTTTTCTTCCTCCTCAGACCAATTAAATGTCTCTGACACCATATACAATTTTTCTCTTCCAACACTGTTTAAAAGCTTTATTATCCCCCTCGCATCTTTTATCTTGGCCTCTCTTATAACCAGTTGAGACTCTTTTTTGGGCCTTTTAAACAAAGATAACATACAAATCCCCCTAGAGGTTAACTCTTTAATAACTTAAGTCTCTCCTCTATGTTTTTAAGCATTGTAGTATATTTTTCTAATTTCTCTCTTTCCGCACTGACTACTTTTTCTGGCGCTTTTTTAACGAAATTTTCATTATTTAAAAGCCCTTGTGCTCTTTCAATTTCGCTTATCACTTTTTGTCTTTCTTCATTAAGCCTCTTTATCTCTTCTTCTAAGTCTATTAAATCTTCAAGTGGAAGTACCACCAATCCTCCTTCTATTGCTCCACTCAAAGCTTTATGAGGAATTTTACTTTTATCTGTTTCAATTACAACTTCGCTAGCACCTGCAAGTTTCATTATATAATTTGTACCCACTTCAAACATTTTTACATAATTTTCATTTTCAATAGCCACAATAACTTTTGCTTTTTTAGAAGGGGAAACATTTGCTTCTGCCCTTAAATTTCTAATGGTCCTAATAGCTTCCATTATAATCTCAGCATTTTTCGCTTCTTCAGTGAAATCAAGTTCTTCTTTGTATTTCGGCCATTCAGCAATCATTATGCTCTCGCCCTCATGAGGTAAATTCTGCCATATTTCTTCAGTTATAAAAGGCATAAAGGGGTGCAAAAGCCTCAAAGTATTATCAAGCACATATCTTAAAACAGACTTTGTAACCTTTTTAGCTTCAAGGTTATCACTGTATAACACAGGTTTACTAAGTTCTATATACCAATCGCAAAATTCGCTCCACACAAAGTCATAAAGTTTTGTCGCAGCTATTCCTAACTCAAATTTTTCTAAATTCTCTGTCACTTCTTTTACTATATTGTTATACCTTGTCAAAATCCACTTATCAGCAATAGTTAACCCCTCTGTATAAAGGTTAGTATCATTATTAGTTAAATTCAGCAACACATATCTTGAAGCGTTCCACAATTTATTTGCAAAGTTTCTGCTGAGTTCAACTTTATCTTGACTAAACCTCATATCGTTTCCTGGAGCATTTCCTATGACTAATGTAAACCTTAAAGTGTCTGCTCCATACTTTTCAATAACCTCTAACGGGTCTATTCCATTGCCAAGAGATTTGCTCATTTTTCTACCTTGAGCATCCCTGACTAAGCCATGTATCAAGACATGCTTAAATGGCACTTCTTTCATAAATTCCAAACTCATAAAAATCATTCTTGCAACCCAGAAGAAAATTATGTCGTATCCCGTAACAAGTACATCTGTCGGATAGAAATATCTTAAATCTTCTGTTTCTTCTGGCCAACCCATAGTAGAGAAAGGCCAAAGTGCAGAACTAAACCAAGTATCTAATACATCTTCGTCTTGATGTATGTGTATGCTTCCGCACGCTTCACATTTTTCTGGGTCTTTACGCGATACAGTTATATGACCACAGTCATCGCAATACCAGGCAGGAATTCTATGTCCCCACCATAATTGCCTTGAAATACACCAATCCTTTATGTTTTCTAACCAATTAGTGTATATTTTTTCGAATCTTTCAGGCACAAACTTAATTTTTCCTTCTTTTACAACTTCTAAAGCAGGTTTCGCTAAAGGCTCCATCTTTACAAACCACTGTTTGGAAAGTAGAGGCTCAACTACTGTATCGCACCTGTAACAATGTCCCACATTGTGAACGTGGTCTTCAACTTTTAGAAGTAGTCCGAGATTTTTGAGGTCTTCAACTATTCTTTCTCTCGCCTCATACCTATCAAGACCTTTATATTTTCCTCCGTTTTCATTAATCGTCGCATTCTCATTCATTATATTAATAAATGGAAGATTGTGTCTTGTCCCCATCTCAAAGTCATTTGGATCGTGAGCAGGTGTAACTTTAACAGCACCTGTTCCAAATGAAGGGTCAACGTAACTGTCAGCAATTACAGGTATCTCCCTTCCTACAAGTGGCAGTATCAAAGTCTTACCTACCAGGTCCTTATACCTTTGATCATCAGGATTTACAGCAACTGCTACATCCCCCAGCATCGTCTCAGGCCTTGTAGTAGCTATAACTACATATCCATCTTCACCTTTTATGGGGTATTTGATGTACCACAAATGCCCTTTTTGCTCTTTATGTTCCACTTCCGCATCAGATAAAGCAGTGTTGCAGTCTGGGCACCAATTTATTATCCTGTCACCTCTGTATATAAGCCCTTTTTCATAGAGAGAAACAAAAACTTCTCTTACCGCCCTTGAACATACTTCATCCATAGTAAAGCGTGTCCTTGTCCAATCACAAGAAGAACCCAACTTTTTTAATTGGCTTAAAATACGGTTTTCGTATTTGTCCTTCCATGCCCATGCCCTTTTCAAAAACTCTTCTCTTCCTATTTCTTTCTTCGTGAGCCCCGTTTCTTCTCTTATCGTGTCTAAAACTTTTATCTCCGTTGCAATGCTGGCATGGTCTGAGCCAGGTATCCACAAAGCTGCATAACCCTGCATTCTTTTCCATCTTATCAATATGTCCTGCAAAGTATTATCAAGTGCATGTCCCATATGTAATTGCCCTGTTATGTTTGGAGGTGGTATAACAATAGTAAATGGCTGTTGTTCAGGGTCTATTTTAGGAGTAAAATATCCTTTTTCCATCCAAAAAGCATAAATTCTATCTTCAAATTCCTTTGGATTGTAGGTTTTAGCTATCTCTTTCATGCCTTACACTCCCTCCGTAAAATTTTAAAACCCTTTCACCTATAAAGGGCGAAAGGGCATTTCGCGGTACCACCTTCATTTATCACTCAAGCTATAACGGGCAGACCCGTTTAAACCTACTGGACGTCGGTTTACAGGCTCCAGAGCTACCTTCAGTGTACCTTTGGCGGGAATCCTTTCAGCCCGTGGGATACCCCTCTCTTTAGCCAGTATACACTTACTCTTCTCTTTCATAGCCTCATATTCCATTTGATATATAATATATATAAAATCTCACCAATTGTCAACAGTTAATTCCCTACAGGTTAAAGGAACTCAACTAATCTTTCAAATTGAGTTGTTCTAAAAGATAGTAAAGCATTTTTTCCTATGGCCAATAACATGGGCTTCTACTATCATGCCTACTCTTATGTTTTTCTCTTCTCTTTTACGATTGTACAAAGGTTTATTGTCAATAGTTGCCTCTGCTTCATAGTAATTAAGCCCACTTTGTTTGTCTAATCTCGAGTCTATACTTAATTTTACTATTTCACCTGACAGCTCCCCATACTCTTGATAAGGCAAAGCTAAAATATGATATTTTATTTTTTGACCAACTTTTACGTTTGCAATATCTTTGTTAGGAATATAAAGTTTTACTATATATTCTGGATTATCTGGAATAATCTTAACCATTTCTAATCCACTTTGTACTAAATCCCCTTCTTTTATACTCGTTATCATATCAATTTTCCCATCTACTGGAGATTTTATAATATAATCCTCAATTGCAAGATTTACATTCTGAAGGTCTCCTTTTAATTTCTCTATTTCTTTTTCATCGGAGTATATATTATCTTCTATTTGAGTTATGGTATCTGCTGTGAATTTTTCTACATTTACATTATTCAAACTAGCTTTAATTTCTTTAAGTTTTGCTTCATTTTGTTCGATATTTGACTTGAGGCTAAGCATGTATTGATTTTGATAGTTTATAAAGTCATCTTTTGCATTTTGAACTATCTTTTCTGCATCATAATATTTTTCTGTTAAGGCATTTTGCAATTGTTGAATTTTATCTTCTCTTTGTCTTATATTCATCTGGTAATCAATAAATTGATTGTAATAAGAGCTATCAGAAGAAAAATAATTATGATTATCGTTTATGGATTTTTGTAATAATTTTAAGTTATCTATATTATTTTGAATGGTTTGTATTTGTTGAGGTAAGTTTTGTAATTGATGTAATTTTGTTTCATTTTCTTCTATACTTGCCGTAACACTCATAAGATATTGATTTTTATAAATTTCAAATTCCTGTTTAGCATTGTTTAAAGCAACTAACGCATCCTCAATTTGACTGGGTAACGCATCTGGATTTTGCAAAATAGAATCATATGTTTTCTGCAGTTGGGCAATTTTGTTTTGGTATTGTTGAACATTCATTTGATAATCTAAGAATTTATAATAGTAGGAGTTATAAGTTGGAAAATAGTTTTTATTATCGTAAATAGATCGCTGAAGAAGTCTTAAATTATTGATTGCATCTTGTATATCTTGAATTTGAGAATATTGACTCTTTAATTGATTTAATTGTTGATAATTCTGTTCTATATTGCTTTTGATGTTTAGCGTATATCCATTTTTATAATTTGCAAGTTCTCCTTTTGCATTGTCAATTGCTTCCTGGGCCTCTTCAATTTGCCTCAACAGTTCGCGTTGTAATTGCTCAATTTTATCCTGTCTCTGATTAATATTCATTTGATAATCAACAAACTGGTTGTAATAAGAAGTGTCATTGTTTATTTTATTTTCATTTTGGTCTATGGATTTTTTTAAATTTTTTAAATTTGCCAATATGTTATCTACATTCTGTGCCTGAACATTAATACCGTAAAGTTGGCTTTCTAAGGCTTTTTTATTTATATAAAAATCTAAATACTTGTAGTAATAATACATTTCATTCTCAGAACTTTTATCAAAATAGTTCTTCCCATCCTGAATACTATTTTTTAATTTTTTTAAATTTTCCACTTCACTAATCTTATTAGCAAGTTGTTTTTCTAATATGGATTTTTGTAATTCTAAGTTTTTATGCTCTATTACGTATAAAGCATCTCCTTTTTTCACTTTTTGACCATCTGTAACATATATTCTCTCCATATTGCCTGTCACTTTGTTTGAAATGATAAATTCATTTTTGTAAGGTCTTATAATTCCGTTTGCTTTAACAACTATTTCTTTCTCACTAAAATAAGACCATATCAAGAAAGATATAATGAGAAGTAATAAAATATAAACAGAAACACTCGCAATAGGATGCGGTTTGAATTCTAAAAGTTCTCTGCTGTCTGTAAGTTCTTCTATATTTTGTACTATCTCTCTCACAAAAGTCACGCTCCTATCAAATTAGAGGCTGCTGCTTCTTCATCTCCAAGTTCGTAATTAGATATTGGAATTTGATCCTTCCATAATTCATAATACTTTCCACCTAATCTCATTAATTCTTCATGACTACCACTCTCTACAATCTTTCCTTTATCCATAACATATATGGTATCACTTCTCATGATAGTACTTAATCTATGAGCAATTATTATAGCAGTAATATCTTTACTAAATTCATATATCATATTATGTATTGTTTTTTCGGTAGTACTATCCAAATTACTAGTAGCTTCATCCATTATTAATATATCAGGCTTTTTCAAGATTGCTCTTGCTATTGCAAGTCTTTGTTTTTGCCCACCAGATAAATTTGCACCATTTTCTTCTATCATAGTTTCATATCGTAAAGGTAGACTGTTAATAAAATCATGAATCTGGGCTTTTTTACAAGCCTCTATTATTTCTTCTAATTCTATATTATCTGCTCCAAGAGTAAGATTTTCTCTGATAGTGCCATTAAAGAAAAAAGCACTCTGTGCTATGTATGCAATTTTTTCTCTTAAAACTTCTAAATTTATATCTTTTATGTTATATCCATTTATAAGTATTTCACCTTTCTCCGGTTGATAAAAACTCATTAGGAGTTTTACCAGAGTCGTTTTACCCGAACCGCTTTCACCAACAAGTGCTATTTTTTTCCCTGAAGAGATGTGTAAAGTTATATCCTCTAAAACCTTCTGCCTTGTTCCATACCTAAAAGTTACATTTATAAAGTCTATATCTCCTCTTAATGATGCAGGATTGATCTTTTTATCTTCATTTTTGCTCTTTTCTATTTCTAAATCTAGTATTTCACCTAATCGGCTTGCTGCAACTAAGGCTGTCTGTACTTGGGGCTGAAGATTTATAAGATTTTCTATAGGCTCTAAAAAGTAAGCAAGTAAAGCATTAAAGGTTAAAAGTTCACCTATGGACAACCTGCCATGTATTACTTCATTGGCTCCAACCCATAGCAAAACAAGTCCAAATACACTTTTTACTACACTTTTTAATGAAGATTGTAAATTATTTATCCACCCATTTTTAAAAGCACTTTTGACAAATTTTATGAATCTTTTTTCTGTTTCAAAATTTACCTTTTTCTCTGCATTGAATGCTTTTACAGTTTCAATTCCGTTTAATGATTCTACAAGATAAGACGTTAGTTTTGCGTTATTTTCCATCATTGTTCTATTTATGTTTTTTAAAGGATTGTTAAACACCCAGACAATAATAGCATATAAAACAACAGGAATAAGAGTTATACCGAATAACATATGATTTTGACTATATAATATAGCACCACCTACTATAACCATTAATGTATCTATCATTATAGTAAGCGTCGCTCCTGATATAGCCTCCCTTATTCTTGCCGCATCATTAAAACGAGATATTATTTCTCCTACTTCCCGCGTATCAAAGAAATTCATAGGCAGTTCAATGACATGATTGTAGTATCCAAGCATCAATGGTATATCAATATTTTGGCTTAAATATAGAAGTAACTGCGTTCTAAAGGCGTTTAATAAAACTTTAAAAACATATAATACAATGATTCCTATTGAGAACATATTGAGAGTTTTCACTAATCCATTTGGAAGTATAGAATCCATTAAAAATTTAAAATAAAATGAACTTATAATTCCTAAGACAGTAAATATTAGGGATACAAAAAATATGTGTACTATCAGTCTTTTTTGAGGTTTTAATAATGCAAAGAATCTTGAAAATAGTCCTTGTGTCTCATCCCCCTTTTTAAATTGAAACGTTGGCACCATAAGAATGAGTACGCCCGTCCATATTTTAAAAAATTCTTCGGGAGTATATCTTACGATTCCATTTGCAGGATCAGCAATAACTAATTCTTTTTTTGTTATCTTATGTATTACCACATAATGAAGTAATCTCCCGTCAATAATCACATGGGCTATTGCAGGAAGCGGAAATTCATTAAAAATATCTTCGGGTTTGTTTGCTCTAACTCCTTTAGCTGTAAAACCAAGTTTTTCTGCTGCTTTTATTAAACCGTATGCACTTGTTCCCTGTTTATCTGTTCCTGCAACTTCTCTTATTTTCGATATTGGTATTTTTAATCCATACTGTTTCGATATCGTCGCAAGACAAGCAGCACCACAATCTTTTATGTCATGTTGTTTAATGCATACATAGCGCTTAAATATGTTCATAATCTCTCACCTTTTATAAAATTATCAGTAACATCATTAAATCAATCATAAGATTACAAGTTAAATATTAACGTATTTCTATTGGTAATTATGAAGAGCAGTACATCTATTATATTGTAAATACTAGGAATAGATAAAACAATCGCAAATGAACTTAACGTTTTATTTCTATAAATCAAATATGAATAATTTAAAATTACTACCGCTAAAAAAGTTGAAATCATGTAAAATAAGCTATAGCTATGTAATATCCTAAAGATTATTGAAGCCACAATTATAAGTAAGGCCTTGTGATTATTTAAACTCTGCCTGCCCTATAAAGCATCATAAATATTTTAATGACAAAAAGCATAGAGGCTGTACTAAGTATGTTATTATATCTTCCGATTATAGGTCTTCTATTAATAGAGACTCCATATATTTTAAGGCTGTCTATAGACTAAGAGTAGAATCAGAAAGATAAATTTAGATTTAAATCTCTGGATTTTGAAAAGGCTTATGTTAGAAATATTAATTCTGTCAGCAGCCTTAATACTTTTGGCCATATTACTTTGCTTACTGTCGCTATTTTAGCTATTAAACTGGGTAAATTTGATGAGTTTAAATCTCTTAGTGGTCTGATGCAATCGGCTTAATTTTCAATGAATCTAGTTCAGGCCATTTTTTAACATTTGACCTCTACAGGATATTTATGTCCTTCTTTGGCACCTCTTTCGTTCTTTTCTTTTCACTTGTCACTTTCTTTCTGCTTGATTGGTCATTCCAATTACTATATATTGTATGTTATACATATTTTAGCTTTTGATCGTAATTATTTTTATTAATTTTTCACATCCCTACACAATTATTATAGATTTAACTCTGTCTTTCTTTATATCATTCATTCTGGATATTTATATAGCCTATAACTGGCTAAAATCTTTTTTGGGCGGATTCTTAAAATCTATATATGATCCGTAAAAAATCAAAAATAAACCAACACTTAATAAAATAATATATATTGTACTAATAAAAGAATATCTCTCAAATATTACTGGAAATACATATGACATAATATGAGTTATATTAATTATAGAAGCAAAAATTGCACCTGCAGTTGAAGAAAACTTCATTTTAAATTTATACCGTAAAACATAAGAAGCAAAAAGTATCCAAAGTGATACAATATAAGGAAACAAATCATTTTTCTTTAAAATGCTTTTATAAATATTTATTATAATTAAAATAAATACCAGTAATAGTATGATATTAAAAATATAATTTTTGTTTAATTTTAACATGAAATATCTCTCCTTTGCATTAATAGAAGGGGGGTAAAAAATCCCCCTCTTTTGAATTATCTAAAAAGATCTACGACACCATATCCCATTAAATAAACACCAGACAATATTGCACCAATGCCACCTACAACTTCTCCAACTCTTCTAACCCCATTTTTTTCTTTTACTGAAGCCCCAATCATCTCTACACCTAATACTACTCCAGCAAGGCCTTCAAGATAGTGTTCAGCTGCAGCTTTTATATCTCCACCATCAACAACTATTAAATCATCTTCTGTCAATTCCATAAATTCATTCATTGGTATTACAGCTTCCATTCCTTTCCCTCCTCTCCTTTCTGACTCCAATCGCGTGATTTTCATCTATTTTTAACATGCCATGCATGGCAAATTTTTTATCACTTACGATATATGTAAAACACTCGCTTTTCTTTCTTAATTTTCTCTAAGCTCACATCTATTTCTATATCCTACCTTTAATTTAATATAAAATTTTTTCCTTGTCTACTACATTTTTCTGTAGTTTCACGTTCTTTTAATCTAAGCTAAAAAAGTAGGATTCTCTCTCCCATCTTATTTTCCCCTTATCTTTAGGTTCTATTGGTTCTATCAAGAGCTAACACCAACTGAGACAGACCATTTACCGTTGATGGAGGTAACTTTTTATTATTTTAGATCTGCTGTCCTATTTTATTCCTGCATATTTTAAAATATTTAATTTATTCAGTAGATTAACTAATTTACCAAGTTTCTTTCATATTCACCATTTCTTTATAACTATTTTAATACTTAATAATATAAAAATAAGCTGCATCGCAATTTTTTATTTTAGGTTGTTTTGTGTATATGTAACGTTTTAATGTACACCTTTTATTCTTAAATTTACTTTATGTTTATCGAGTGTATTATACTACTCATTACATTTTTTAAGTTTGCTAATTAAAATTAAATTCCCATTATAGAAAAACATATAGTCAATAAAACTGATATGGAAATACCCCATATAAATCCTATAATTATTTTTTCTTTCACTTCATCAGGTTGTTTCAATGGGGAATACTTGTAATTCTTAGTGTATACTATATAATTAAGTATTAAAATTACACATGGGTCAAATATCAAAGCTATTACTACTATAATATTTGTATTAGCAATATTACCTGAAATCAATAAGTTCATTAAAAATACCAAAGAAGATAAAACTGAAATTATAGAAATTAAAAAAGTCAAAAAAAACAATAGTTTTTTCATTTTCTTAGAACGCATTTTATCGTACCTCATTTCTTTAGTTTCGAGTTATCAGCAAGTAAACTTGCTGATAACTCGAAGTTTCAATTAGATTAATGACTAAAACCATAGCCAATTGTTGCACCGCCTATACCAGATGCAGCAACTGTCAAACCTGCAAGTGCAATTTCACCTGATGTTCCAGCTCCTAAGATAACAGCTACAGGTACAAAAGCAAGTCCAGCACTAACCGCTAAAGCCGCAGCTCCTAATACAATGCCTGTACCTGCTGCAACAACAGCCCAATTAACTCCACCATCAATAACCATTAAATCATCTTCTGTCAATTCCATAAATTCATTCATTGGTATTACAGCTTCCATTCCTTCCCCCCCTCATTTCTGACTCCAATCGCGCGATTTTCATCTATTTTTAACATGCCATGCATGGCAAATTTTTTATCACTTACGATATATGTAAAACACTCGCTTTTCTTTCTTGATTTTCTCTAAGCTCACATCTATTTCTATATCCTACCTTTAATTTAATATAAAATTTTTTCCTTGTCTACTACATTTTTCTGTAGTTTCACGTTCTTTTAATCTAAGCTAAAAAAGTAGGATTCTCTCTCCCATCTGTATTGTAAATTAATATGTACCGCATGAAAATATTTTTAAGGATGGATGTCATTTTTATCATACAATGGTAAAACTTTTATTGTTATGAAAGCTTTAAGATTCGTTACAATTTCTAACCTTTAGATATATCTTCTAATTACATGTTATCTACTAATAAAAAATTTTTTGTAATTTAAGGTTTCCTATAAATGAAGATTAAATCAGAAAGATAAATTTAGATTTAAAACTCTGAATTCCGAAAAGCTATTGTCTGATTGTTGGTGTTAATTACTATGTGCTATATAACATATTTATACAATTATACAGGCTTAACTAATCGCTCCTATGCCTATTAATCTTGTTGATTATAAGTATAAATAGTTATAACTAAAAACCCAAATAAATGGTATGAAAAGTTTTAATTAAAAATTATCAATAATAATGCATTTATTATATTATGAATACTATGAATAGATAAAACAATTTTAAATGGTGTCAAAGTTTTATTTTTATAGAATACATATGAATAATTCAAAATCAATCCTGCCAAAAATGTTGAAAAAATATAAATATAACTATAACAATGCGATATACCAAAAATTATTGAAGCTACAATTATAAGTAATATTTTATGATTATTTAAATAATTTATTTTTTTTAATAAATAAATCAAAACAACCTGATACAAGTACGTTTCAAATACTGGACTAATAATTCCAACTAAAATCAGCATTAATATTGGTGACATGTCAAATTTAGGACCATTAAAATTTATATTTGAAATGTTCGTATATATTGCTATTACATTATCTATTAGAAAGGAAAATACCACCATTGTTAAGATATAACCAAAGTCAGAAACATTATTTATGTAATTATAAAATATTTTATTAATCTTCATTAAGATACTCCTTATCTTTGTTGTATACTATTTAAATGGAAAAATTTAACTTTTCAATAAAAATTGTTATTACAGATAATAAATTAGTTAACATATATATTAACAATATTACTGATTCTGAAGACATTTTTTTGTTATTATACAAAATATATGAATATGACAAAATAATGCCAAATAAAAACATTGGAATAAAACTATTATAATACGTAATAGCTAAAAGTAAAGACGAGAAAAGTATTAATAGCAGGTTGTTTTTCACATTAACTCTCCTTAAAATATTTATTACTATATGCTGGTACAAATAAGTGTTAATTATAGGATAAACAATTAGTAATTTCCCTAACACTTCTACGGTATTTAAAATTCCTTTATAAGGAATTATATTTGTTACATCTTGCGCAACAATTTTATTATTGAATATTATTGTCACTAAAAAATACGATAAAAATGATATTATAACAATATATTCTAAATCATTTAGATCATTTAATAAATTTGCTAATTCATTTAATCTTTTCATATTTAATGCTCCTTTTACAATTATTTTTTTATATAACTTACACATATTTTATTGCTCTCTTAAAACCTTATATATTGGCATTACTTTTCCCATATTCAGAATCGTAATATTATTTATCTTTTCATTTGTAGACGTTTTACTGCTAGACTTACCATATTTGAGTATATTGAATCTTGGTATAATAGAAAAAGACTACATAGTAGTATAGGATATACTATGCAACAATTTGAGGATTTAATTAAAAAGTCAGCATAAAAATTTCGAGTTTTTGTGTCTACTATATTGACATAAATCCACATGATTCACTGTATCATACTTTTATTAGTCCTTTCGCCTATAAATTTTGCTAATTATAATATAAATAGTTACAACCAGGAAACCTGTAATAAATGGTATGAAAAGTTTCAATTAAATCACCTCCAAAAATATTAATCCTCACGAATAATTATTCACATGTAAAATATCGAACAAAAAAGCTATTACACTAATTTCTAAGCTTTTTATCTATAATCTCTTTTGATACTCTTTTGAGATACTCTATACGTTTATCAATAGGTGGATGTGATTGTAGCTTTTCTCCTAATTTGCTAATTCGTTTTACAGTATTATTTAATTCAGCGATTTTTAATAGTGCTGAAATATAAATTGTTACATCTATTCCGCTCCTAATTACATATTCGTCTGCAGATTGCTCTTGATTACGAATAATTGCAAGAATTAAATACATATATAAAATCAATCCAGAAAATGCTACCAAAATTCCAAAAGGGATTGAAATATGAATATACTTTTCTATATAATCCATAATACTCCCTAATAAAACCATAAGTGGATATATAAATAAAATTAATATTATTCTTATTAAAAGATGCCATTTCTTCCAATGTCCAATTTCATGAGCAAGGACAGCTTTAAT
Source organism: Thermoanaerobacter uzonensis DSM 18761 (assembly GCF_900129115.1). Lineage (NCBI taxonomy): Bacteria > Bacillati > Bacillota > Clostridia > Thermoanaerobacterales > Thermoanaerobacteraceae > Thermoanaerobacter > Thermoanaerobacter uzonensis. Next base: position 52,762 of record NZ_FQUR01000016.1, read on the forward strand.
CTCATCAACATTCAAATTCTTAATTAAATAATCTGAAATGAAAATATACTTCCCTCTTAAACCAGTAACAAATGCATTTGCTTCTCTACCTTTCATAGCCGGCCATTCATAAATTTTTACTTTGTGTATACTATATTCAGCCAAAAATTTACTTAGCTCTCTATTTAATTCATGATCTTTTAAAGGTTTTGCTTTTAACAGAAGTTTAACAATGTATGGATAAAACATACCCGCCAATATAACAAAACCCACCCATACAAAATACTGCAACAATTCATTTTCTTTATATTCTCCTATAATAATAGCTCTACCAATAATAACTATAGAGGCCGGAATAAAAATCGTTAATAATTGTCTTATTGTACTATCAACTTCATCCCAATAAGTCAACTGAACATCCCTTATCTTTTTATATGTATTATGTGAAATAATTTGATCTAATATTACCAGCAAAGCAATTAATGCCCATACCAATATTAGTGATAATATTCTGTTTTTATGAACATCTATATATCCCATTATCTTTGCGATAGCAAATGCCGATATAAACAAAGATATTATTACAATTACTCCCTGTAAATATTGGTGTAAAAAATTAAATTTATAAAGCACATATTCTCGTAACATTTTTTTGTTATAATACATATCTAATATTCTTTTGTTTATCCATATAGAAGTTATTATATTTAATAAAATTGCAGCACATATTAGTAATATATATATAATCATAATATGCCTCCACAGAATCTTTGTTTTATTTCACTTAATTAAAAAAAATATAGCATATGGCGGAATTAAATAATTCCGCCATATTTCATTATGTTTACCACCAGCCAAAAAGTGCATATGATGCAGCTCCGCCAAGTGCACCAAGAATTCCTCCACCTACAACGCCAGATACAGTTCCAACAACTGGAAGAGTCACGCTCCCTCCAGCAGCACCCGCTATTGCACCTGAAACTGCGCCTGTACCAATAGATTTCCCAAATTCCTTCCAAAACCAAGCTCCACCATTAATCATCATCAAACTTTCATCTGTCAATTCTAGAAACTCTAGATTTTGAAAAGGCTATAATACATTTACACAATTATACAGAGTTAACTTATATTATAGTAATACTGAAATATTTTACATAAAATTTTTCACTTAATTTGGCTTCAGATGGTCTATTTAGGCATTTCATAATTCATTTTCCAGATACAAGATCAATTATCTGCCTTTACGGATAAATAAGAAAAGTAGTATATTTTTTAAAAATAAAAGATAATTATGATATATATTTTTATTTTTTGCAAAATAAAGAATAATAATTATATTAAATATAATTATTGGTAACAAACAAATAAAATTTAATAAATCCGAAAAATTAAATATATTTCTTAAAACTTGAACTAAACTTAAATAAGTTATAATAATTATAGCCATCACAAATATATTTTTTGAAGAAAAAAGATACGCATAAAAAGCCATGAATGTTACAAGTATCATAAAAAGAAATAAAATATTATATTTCTGCCTACTATAAGTAAAAAGCCAGAAATTAGCAAAAATAGTAATAAGCAACAAAATATCAATTATTATTTTATTTGAAAACAGTTTTGTCAAATTTCTCATCCTCCTATATTTTCTAGGCCTCCTATATTCACCAGAGGCTGCCTATTTATATACAAATAAACAGCCTCTAGAAGTTTAATTTTCAGTTTGTAGCTAATCCATAACCAACGTATGCACCTGAAGCAGCACTTCCAATTAAACCAGCAATCAATATCGGAACGGTTATTTCAGGTGCTGCTGCAACTGCAATAATTATGCCCACTTCTCCCATTACCCCTGTATAAACTCTATCCCAATTAACTCCACCATCAACACCCATCAAATCATCTTCTGTCAATTCTACAAACCTATTCATTGGTATTACGACTTCCATTTCTTTCCCTCCTCTCCTTTCTGACTCCAATCGCGCGATTTTCATTTATTTTAATCTGCCATGCATGGCAAATTTTTTATCGCTTACGATATATGTAAGAAACTTGCTTTTCTTTCTTAATTTTTCTTGAATTCACATCCATTTCTATATCTTACCTCTAATTTAGCATAAAATTTTTTTCGTTGTCTACTACATTTTTCTGTAGTCTTCACGCTCTTTAATCAAAACTACAATAGTTAAAAATACTTCTCCTAACAAGACAAATCCGTCATTAACTCAAACTAAAGAAAATGTAATAAATACAATTTACTCTATTAGACCCGTTAGAATTGCTTTAGCAATTGCCTCTCTTGTACTCCGAACATCTAATTTTCTGAAAATATTTCTTTTATGATAATTTATGGTATTTATGCTTATTCCAAGTTCTTCTGCAATTGCGATATCTTTGTATCCTTTCATAGCTAATTTTAGAACCTCTAACTGTTTCTCGGTAAGCTTAACTTTACTATTGTTTACTTTATTTCCAACCATACTTACATAGTCACTAACAATTTTATATGCTAATAATTCAACAACCACCATCATTTCATCAACCATACTATCTTTTATTGTTGATAAATCTAAATATCCTATTATCTCATCATCAACAATAAGAGGTATAGCAATGCAATACCACTCTTTAAAAATATTGCAATAATGTTGTTCAGGTTTTAAATAAACCAGTTGGTTTAGTCTCATCGCTAATGAAATCGCATTTGTACCACAACTCTCTTCCTTAAAAGAAGTTCCTCTTTTAAATCCTGTTTTATCAATATTATTATAGATTCCCTTTTCATATACCATTTCCAAAAGGTAACCCTCAGTATCGGTTAATAAAAACACGTATCTCTCTTTGATTTGCTTGAAAATACTATTAACGTTTTTTCTAAAAACATTTATAAGTTCGTTATTTTCTCTTATTTTTAACTGCAACTCCTGTTTTCCCAAAAATATCAAAGGATTATCTATAGTCTGTGTAAGTTCCATTTTTAAACATCTTTTATGAGAATAAAGCACTTCATCAAATATTAATTTATTCATAGGGCATCACCTTAGTAATTCTCACTTTCTGTAATTTTATGGATTTTGCAAACACCTTATCAAACCTACTATTTTCTAATTTAAATCAAAATTTAACATACTTTTCGACCATTTTTTATATTATATCACTTAATTTATAAAATTTGTTGATTTTGGAACGAAAGTGTCGATTTTGGGAGCGAAAATGCATTTTTCACCTAATATTTCCCAATTTACATTGCGTTCTCGGACTGTGTAAAAACAATCAGATTAAATTTGCATAAGTATGATATAATGATAATAAGAAGATGTTTTAAATCGAGGTGTAAAAAATGTTAAAATTTCGTGTTAAGGCAATTACGATGGACGTAGAAGGAAATTTCTCCGTCCTATTGACAGATGAAGAGGAAAAGAAAGTTTTACCTATAGTTATAGGTCCACTAGAAGCTCAAAACATAGCAATACCTCTTCAGGGAATTACACCGCCTCGTCCTTTAACTCCCGACCTTTTAAAATCTGCTATTGAACAACTTGGAGGAAAACCCGAAAAAGTTGTGATTACTGATTTAAAAGATGACACTTATTATGCGGAGCTTTATATAAAACAAGGGGATAGAGTTATAAAATTAGACTCAAGACCCAGTGATGCGATAGCTTTGGCAATGCGCACTGATATACCAATTTTCATAAATGTTCGTTTAGCGGAATTCACCTATGATATGACAGATTTAAAATTTGATGATGGCGATAATTAAAATTCTACTGACCCTTTTAAAAATTTAAGAGGGTCAGTAGAATTTTATATAAAAACTTTTTAAAAAATTCAACCATCACTACTAAATCATGAAGATTAACTATGCCATTTGGCAGTAAAAGCTTCTAAACAAAAAAGATTTTTTGTATAGAAACCTTTTAAATTCAATTGTAAACCTATTTGAAATTTAGATTCATATTATATATTTGATTATATTGTCAGGAAATATTGACTTTATTTCATTCGTAAAAAATTCCTTCATTTCATATATCTCATTATTTTTGTACACAAATTTTTTGTATCCAAATTGACCGACTTTACAGACCCTTTCTTCATCATTCATAGGTAGTGTATTTTCAGGAAAAATCTCTGATATAGTACTTTTTGCTTTTGCTGTGTATCTATGTGAAATAATTTCAAATGTTATTGGATATGCAGTTTTTTCAGGTATACTTTCTTTTATTTTTAATAATAGTTCCTTATAATCTTTTTTCCAACTATCGTATAAAAAAACAGGTGCGATCAAAAAACCCATAGGATAGCCTGATTCAATTATTTTCCTGCTGGCTTCCAACCTTTTATCTAGTGACGGAGTCTTTTTCTCATATTCGTTTATGATTTTTTCGGTATTTAAACTGAATCTCACCTCTGTATGACCATTATGTTCAATATCAAGTAGTGTATCTATGTCCGTAAACTTTGTTACAAATCTAAACCTCCCCTTTTCACTTTTGCTAAAAAATTCTATCGCGGATTTTAAAATGTTTGTATATGGTTCTACTGGCACTGGATCTGACGTTGCCGAACCTTCAAAGACTGTCATTTCCGGTTTCCTTGCTTCAATATAACCATTTGCCCAAATAAATATGTCATCTATGTTAACATTGACCTTTATGTATGGTCTCTCGCTTAAATTTGTATTAAGATAGCAATATTGGCATTGACCTGCACATCCAGATAGCAGAGGTAGCTGATAATTAGCCGATGGCTTACAAGATTGAAAGTCTATCTTTTTCTTGACACCCACAACTAAAGTATTTTTCCCTTCTTTATAGTAATCTCGTAGATTGTCTCCTGGTATATGTCCTTTTATCCTATTCCCTTTCATTTCTATAATCTCAACTTCTTTTTTGTCTTTAAAAAAATTGTATATGTTATGTCCTATTTTATAGTTCATTGCATTCTTTTCAAAAATGATGCGCTTAGGAATAAACATTTTCGTACTCCTTTTTTAAGTAATTTGTTTATTTCTATTCTTAGCACATTTAAAACAATATATGTAAAAAAGCACATTACATAAAAATGAACAGATTTTTTTGTTTAATTTCACTTTTAGTATCCTACCAATGTCTCCAAGTACCATCCTTCCAAAATGCATTATAGCTAATAGAATTGCAAATTTGTATATAAGACTAAACTCTTTGTTTGGTATAACATTGTTTATTACATTTCTTGCCACCATTGATTTAGGCTGCCAACTAATAATTGTCAAGTATGCATAATTGATGCTTTCTCGGCTCTCTTTTTTAATATACTTAAAACTTTCGTTGTATAAGATAATGTTTTTGTAGGACATGCATCAACACAATGACCACAGCCTACACATCTTATATCAACAACATCTTTACCGTAAAATGCTGCACTTTTTATGTCTATACTCATAGGACATGTTTCGCTACATTTGCCACATTGGATACATTTTGAATTATTTGTAGTGATTTTTTGCCCAGCAATTTTACTTATCAATCCCAAAACTGTACCCAATGGGCAATAATAGCAATATCCTCTTCCTGTAAACACAATCCAAAAAAACATAGCCATCAGAAGTTCGGCAGAAAGATACTTATACGATTCTATCTTACTTATCACATTATAATTACCACCTAAAAATACTCCAGATAAAAATAATATCCACCAACTACTTAAAAATAGAGATATTACAAAAAATAACCATCTTAATTATATTCCATTATAATAGTTAAAAATATTATAGCATATTAATTATATTTTTAAATAGCTTGGCATATTCATCTTAGGAATTACAAACTAGTTAAAAATATAATAAACTAAAATATAATTACATAAATCTACTGATCCTCTTAAAAATTTAAGAGGGTTACTTTTTTAAAAAATTGTTAACCATTATTCAAAAATAGTTGACAATTCTTTTTTAAAAAAATATAATAATTGTTGTAATAATACATTGAGGAGGAAAAATATGATAAAAACTAAAGACATGATTTTAGCTTCTCTTTTTGCTGCTATTACTTTTATAATGGGCTTTGTAAAAATCCCCTTACCTTTTTCTCCAGTACCTATCACAGGACAGACTTTCGCAGTAATGTTAGCTGGAGGACTTTTAAATCCTACATCAGCATTTTTAAGCCTTTTTATTTTTGACCTTTTAGGTGCAATTGGAATACCTGTATTTTCTGGACTTAGGGGGGGGTTAAATGTTTTAGTAGGACCTACAGGAGGATATATTTTAAGTTGGCCTTTTGCGGCTTTTTTAATTTCTTTGACTCTAAAAAATAAAAAAGCAAATTTTATTAATATTTTTATAAGCTATCTTTTATTTGCAATAATTTTTGTTTATATTTTAGGAGTAACTCAGCTCTCTTTTGTTACAGGAATACCATTTAAAAAAGCCATTTTAGTCGGGGCACTTCCTTTTATACCTGGCGACTTAATCAAAGCATTTATCGCTTCCTATCTCACTTTAAAATTAAAACCTGTTATAAAATCTAATGAAAAAAGGCAAGGTTGAACCCTTGCCTCAGTTTGTTGACAAAGTAAAAAAATATTCAAAAGGAGATATTTTGTATCGTCGCTCCGATGTTCCAAAGCGACAAAACTAAA
>NZ_FQUR01000016.1:59386-83492 GCF_900129115.1 Thermoanaerobacter uzonensis DSM 18761
GGCATCCATGCCTTAAGGTGCCCGCCTCCGCCATCCTTGGCTTCGGCCCTGCCTCCACCTTCGGTCTTGTTAAGTTTTGTTGCCGCTTTGTCACAAGTCACTCCTTATACAAAATATCTCCTTTACGAAAGTTTGTCTACAGTCTGAAGGCAAGGTTGAACCCTTGCCTTTTTTCATTACTGCTGAACAGTTGGTCCAAAGTTTCCTCTATAGCCTGCTCCTTTATGCGCTCCTTTAGCACCAAAACCTGTTCCCAAGCCTATACCTGTATTGCCATTATAATTTTTCCCAAGTCCAAGACCTAAGCCAGCACCTGAAGCTTTACCATATTGACAGGTTCCATCCCATGAATTTATCCTGTCTTCAATGGTTTTTTTGATTGTGTCAGCTCTCTCCTGAGTTATTTTACCCTCTTTAACTAATTGGTCTATTAACCCCTCTTTTTGTTCAATTAAAGCTTTTTTCAGATTATCAAGTGTTATGCCATTTTCTTCTGCAATCTGAACTATTGTTTTCCCTGATTGAAGTTCACTTAAAATTTCATCTGCTGTCTTGCCAGTCAATTTTGCGAGAAAATCTGCATTTCTACTCATTCCGTATCTTGGTGCTGTCGTAGAATATTGACGTGGCGTTGAAGAACTAGCTGTATCACCAGTTATGGCTGCATAAGCAGCTATTCCACTTAAAAGCATACCTCCTGTAAGTACTACTGCTACTACCTTTTTGAAATTCATTTAAAACCACACTCCTTTTTGAATTTTGTTTTTTTATTTGTTACATTTATATAATAACCTTTTAGTTTGAGGTAACTATATTGGATTCGTGAAGTATGTATGAACATTTTTTTAGAGTAATATGAGGGTTTTTACTATGCAAAAAAATAGAAAAGAGATGGCATTTATCCATCTCTTTTTATTCAAAAAATTCAATTAGAGAGAGTTACTATATCCTTGAGGAGCAGTATTGGTTTGCCAATTTTTATTTTGCCATTTACCTTTAAAATCTCCTCTTCTTCCTTCAAAATGCTTGAAAAATCCTTGAGGCAATCCGTTTTGTTCCATATTTTTCACCATTGTATCAATTCTATTTTTAATCGTATTGCCTTGGTCCTGAGTAATAACTCCAAAGCTTACAAATTTATCAACTAATTGTTTTTGTAATTGCGCCATTTGTTTGAAATAATTCATCAACTCTGTTTTTTGCTGTTCTGTAAGTTTGGAAGGATCAACTTCTCTTAAGATAAACCCTAATCCATCTTTTCCTTCAAATAGGCCTTTAAAATTGATAAATCCATTTTTGTCTATATTAGCTACAATATTATCTATTTTGCTTGTGATTTTGCTTGCTTGGTCTTGAGTCAATAACCCTTCTGATGTTAACTTATTTACTACATCTTTTTGTAGTGCTGCCATTTGTTTATATATTTCTGTTAAAGCTGCTTTTTGCTGGTCCGTGAGCTTTGAAATATCAATTCGGCCTATCCCAAAAAATTCTTTGTCAAATCCTCTTCCGCCACCAATAAAGAAGGGAACATTGTCTTGATTTGCTTTAGAAACTTTGCTATCAATGTTTTTAATTATATTATCTGCCTGCTGCTCCGTTATAAGCCCTTCTGATAAGAGTTTGTTTATAAACTCTTTTTCAAGGTCAGCTATTTTTTTGTTGTAATCTGTAATTATTTGCTTTTGCTCTGGTGTAAGCTTTGATGTGTCAATTCCTAAGAAGCTTTTCACTCTTTCTGTGACTGGGAAATTAGTATTTGCTGCGAAAACTGTCAAAGGAATTGTTAAAGCTAATACAACTGCTAAAACTATTAACCATTTGTTTCTCTTCATATATGGATACCTCCTTTTAAATTTTTCCTTTTCACTCTTTATGATACCCAAATAGTTTGACGTAATTTTATATAATTTGTGAGGAAAGTGTGAAGTTTAATTTTAAATGTTGTAAACTGAGTAAAAAATAATTAAACTAAAGATGGGAGGTGTTTTTTATGCAAAAAGTTTTAGTAATTGAAGACGAAGAAGGAATGAGAGATATTTTAAAAACTTATTTAGAAAATAATGGATATGAAGTATTGGTAGCTGAAAATGGCAAAATAGGGCTTGAATATTTTAATAATAATAAAGATATAAGCATAATCCTTTTAGATATAATGCTTCCAGATATAAGTGGTTGGAGCCTTTTAAAAACAATTAGAGAAAAGTCAAAAGTGCCTGTAATGATGATAACAGCAAGAGGAGAAGAATATGATAAACTTCTAGGATTTGAATTAGGAGCAGATGATTACGTTGTAAAACCTTTTAGCCCTAAAGAAGTAATCGCTCGCGTTAAAGCAATTTTGTCAAGAACTTATGGAGCTTCAGAAGAAGATGGGAAAACAGAATATGAAGGAATTTCTATAAATGTAAGTTCTAGAGAAGTCACTGTTGATGGAGAAAAAATTGACCTTACGCCAAAAGAATTTGACCTTTTAAAGCTCTTAATAGATAATAAAGGAAAAGTTGTATCCCGCGAAAAGTGCCTTAATGAAGTATGGGGATATGATTTTTATGGAGATTTAAGAACAGTTGATACCCATATAAAACAGTTGAGAGAAAAATTAGGAAAAAAGCGTAAACTCATAAAAACAGTATGGGGAATAGGTTACAAATTGGATGGTGAATAAATTGAAAGGAATACAAAAGAAATTTTTTATCTCTTATCTTTTGATTGGAGGCATTATATTATCACTGTTTTGGTTGACACAGGTAGTTTTTATTAATAAGATATACTCTTATTACAAAATAAACCAGCTCAAAAATTACAGTGAAAAAATTGTTGAAGCAATAAATAACAATGATGAAATGCTTTTGAGTGAACTCATTGATAAGTCTAGTGCTCGAGTTATTGCAATTTCCCAAAATGAGATACTAATTGTTGGAAGTAAAGGATACGGAAAAGGTTTGGGAATACCTGAAACACTTTTACATCCTGCAAAAAATTTAAAAGTTGTAAAATACGAACACCCTTTTTTGCATATTGAATATCTATCAATTATAAGACCTTTTCTGTATCATGGAAAACCAGCTACTCTCATCATGAGCATACCTATTGCTGCAATAAACGATTCTGTCAATCTTTTTAAACAAGTTTTTTGGTGGATTTTTGTCATCACACTAATTGCCATATTATTTATATCCGTCTATATGTCAAAAAAATTTACTCGCCCTATACAAATACTAAAAAACGCTGCTCATCAAATCGCTTCTGGAAATTTAAATGTTAAAATAAATTACAAAGAAGAAGATGAATTAGGAGACCTTGCAAAATCCATGAACACAATGGTAAAGCAGCTGTCTATTACAGATAAATTTAGAAAAGATCTGATTGCAAATATAAGCCATGACTTAAAAACACCTCTTGGCCTTATACGAGGATATTCTGAAATGCTTTTAGACTACTATGGAGATGACAAAGAAAAGCGAGAAAAATATTTAAATATCGTAATCAAAGAAACTGAAAGAATGTCAAAATTGGTAGACGACGTGTTACAGCTTTCTAAACTTCAATCAGGAATGGTAGAAATAAAAGAAGAACCTATAGATTTAGAAAAACTTATATTTGAAACTTTGGATATATTTGAAATTCAAATTTTGGAAAAAAATATAGAAGTAAAGCTTGACAATCTTAAACTTAAAGTAATAGCGGATAGGGAAATGATAAAACGGGCAATTATAAATATAATAAGCAATGCTATAGCAAGTATGGAAAATAGCGGAATTCTTACTATAACTGCAGAGCCTCGAGATAAAGAAATTTTAATAAAAATATCAGATACGGGATGCGGCATACCCCAAAAAGATTTAGAACACATCTTTGACAGGTATTACAAAGGAAATAAATCAGGGACAGGGCTTGGCCTTGCAATAGTAAAAGAAATATTGACATTGCACGGCAGCAAATATGGAATAGAAAGCAAAGAAAAAATAGGTACTACTTTTTATTTCACACTAAAAGCGGGTTAACCCCGCTTTCAATCTTTAAAAAATAGCAAATCAATGTGTCTCATCACATTCCGGTAAATATCACTAATTGAATTGCTAGTTTTTTCAGCAACGGCTTTTACATCTTCATACTCAGGATACGCTTTAATAAGTTTTCCATCTAAATATCCCTTTTTAACTCTTATTTTCCCGTAAGTAGTTTCCACAATTGAAAAATCCCTATCCAGTTTATGCCTTAAAACTTCATAATACCTTATGCCAAAAGTAGAAGTTTCTTTAAAAATTATCTCCTTTAATTTATTAGCATTTTCTTTCTCACAAATTACAGTAATGAGAGTACCCGGCCTTTGCTTTTTCATGATAATAGGAGTTAAAAACACATCCAATGCTCCATTTCCAAAAAGTTTTTCAAATAGATACTGATAAAACTCCGGATTCATATCATCTATATTAGTCTCTAAAATCATCAATGACTCAGGTTTTTTTTTACCTCTTCCTCTCCCACATATGTCCTTAAAACATTTGGTATTTCCAAATCTTTGGTACCAGCTCCATATCCTATAGAATTTATAGTCATATCCGGTATACCACCAAATTCATTTACTAAAGTTTTTACAATAGAAGCACCAGTTGGCGTCACAATTTCGTCTTCTATATCGCTTTTATACACAGGTATTCCTTTTAAAAGTTCAGCTGTAGCAGGAGCAGGAACAGGCATAAGTCCATGTTGAGTTTTTATAAAGCCTGAACTCACCGGCAAAGGAGAAGAAATAATTTTATCTGGCTTTATCATATTTACAAGTATCGATGTACCTATTATATCTACAATAGAGTCCACTGCTCCTACCTCATGGAAGTGAACCTCTTCTACAGATTTGCCATGCACTTTTGCCTCTGCTTCTGCTAATTTTTCAAACATCTCAATACTCATTTTCTTGACTTCTTCTTCCAAATCACTCTTCTCGATGATTTCTCTCACATCTTTCATATGCCTATGATGGTGATGATGCTTTTCTTCATACAATACTTTAAAAGTCTTAGCACTTATACTGTTCTTTTGCGTTTCCCCTATCTCTATATCAAAATTGTCCAAAGCTATCTTCTTTACCTTCTTTTTAAACTCTTCCACATCTACATGAGATAATAATGAAGCAATAGTCATATCTCCAGAAATTCCAGCAAAACAGTCAAAATATAAGACTTTCATTTTGAATCCTCCCCTATCCTATTTATTAAACTTGCAGAATAAGCCGCACCAAAACCATTATCAATATTTACAACACTCACTCCACTGGCACAGGAATTAAGCATAGTCAAAAGAGCAGACAAACCGTGAAAGTTAGCACCATATCCTACGCTTGTAGGTACTGCAATTATAGGAGAGCTAACCAATCCTCCTAAAACAGTAGGAAGTGCCCCCTCCATACCAGCAACTGCAATCAAGACACGGCATTGTCTGATTTCATCTAATTTATCTAATAGCCTATGTAATCCTGCAACTCCAACATCATAAAATCTCTTCACAGTGTTTCCCATAAGTTCTGCAGTAATAGCCGCTTCTTCAGCAACAGGCAAATCAGAAGTTCCAGCAGCCACTACTCCAATTATACCTTTTGTCTTTTTAATTGGTGTATTTCTTATGGAAATTATACGAGCTCCCTCATAATAGGCTGCTTTTTCTACTACCTCTTTCACTGCTTCAAAATGTTGTTGTGAGGCTCTTGTCCCTAAAACATCACTCCCATTTTTGTACATATTAAAAGCAATTTCTCTAACTTGCTGGGGAGTCTTTCCTTGACAAAAAATCACTTCAGGAAATCCCTTTCTTATCTCTCTGTGATAATCAATTTTAGCAAATCCTAAATCTTCATAAGGAAGTTTCTTTAAAGCTTCTAGCGCTTCATCTGTTGATAACTTGTCTTGTTTGAACTCAGTTAAAATTTGCAATATTTTCTCATTATACATTTTTTACCACCTTCACATGAGGTTCATTTAAGCTTCCAGTTCTGTATCCTTCTAAATCCAGTGCTACATACTTAAACCCAGCATCTTTAATTCTCTTTACAACTTCCTTCCTTATACCTTCTTCAAAAATTCTCTTCATCTGCTCCTTTGGAAGCTCAATCCTTCCAATATCTCCATGGTATCTCACTCTAAATCCTGAAAAGCCTAAGTTTCTCAAATCTTCTTCTGCCTTTTCTACCATAGAAAGCTTATCATAAGTTATTTCTTCTCCGTAAGGAATCCTTGAAGCAAGACATGCATAAGAAGGCTTACTCCATGTAGGAAGCCCCATCTTTTTGGATAAAATTCTTATCTCTTCTTTTTTTATGCCACACTCTAATAAAGGGCTTAAAATCCCTAATTCTTTTAAAGCCCTTCTTCCTGGCCTAAAATCAGACACATCATCTGCATTTGTGCCTTCTAGGATATATTTGAAGCTCTTTTCTTCTGCAACAGCTTTAAACCTTGAAAATAAATTGGATTTACATATATAACACCTATTTAAAGGATTTTTTTTAAATTCTTCTATTTCAAGAATATCATTAAACTCCACAACCAAGTGGGGGAGTCCTATTTTTTTAGCAAGCTTTGTAGCTTCTTCTAATTCACTTTTAGGATGCATCGGAGAAGTAGCAGTAACAGCTAATACTCTATTCCCTAAAACATCGTAACTTACTTTTGCCAAAAAAGTGCTATCTACACCTCCAGAAAAAGCAATTAACGCGTTATCTAATCTTGACAAATATCTTTGCAATTCCCTTAGTTTCTCTTCAATTTCCATAATAACACCCCCCTATGGTATACCCATCTATATTGCGTATAACTATTTTATCACACATATTAAAATAAACAAAATGTTAAAGATAAAAAAGCGCTTAAAAGTAAAGGCCTTTAAGCGCTTCAGGTTTGTTGACAAAGTAAAAAAATATTCAAAAGGAGATATTTTGTATCGTCGCTCCGATGTTCCAAAGCGACAAAACTAAAACTCGACCTTCAGGTTCCGGCAGGGTACCGGGCACAATCGACGTCCTGGCCCAGGTGCCCGCCTCCGCCATCCGTGGCTTCGGCCCTGCCTCCACCCTCGGTCTTGCTAAGTTTTGTTGCCGCTTTGTCACAAGTCACTCCTTATACAAAATATCTCCTTTACGAAAGTTTGTCTACAGTCTGAAGCGCTTAAAAGTAAAGGCCTTTAAGCGCTTTTTTATCTATCTAAATTTTAAAAATCTTCACAGCCTCATCCAATTTCACTGCTACCTCTTCTAAATTCTTAGCTGAATCTTTAAGATTTTCTACAGCTGAAAGCTGCTCTTCTGTAGAAGCACTTACTTCTTCAGTAGAAGCCGCTGTCTCTTCTGAAATTGCAGAAATACTTTCCATCGATATGACAATTTCATTTTTCTTTTCTTCCATGGCATTCATCAAGGAATCTATATTGTCTATCATTTTTGTAATTCCGCCTATAAAAGCTTCAAACTCCATAAAAGCATTTTGCGTATCTTTTACAGCTTGATTTTGCTTTTCAATACTTTTATCCGCTGATTGCATAGCATTTGTAGCCATATCAATTGCTTGTTGCATCTTTTCTATTATGTCTTTTATCTGATTGGTAGATTCTGCAGACTGCTGTGCCAATTTCTTTACTTCTTCGGCTACAACAGCAAAACCACGTCCTGCGTCTCCGGCACGGGCTGCTTCAATTGCAGCGTTTAATGATAAAAGGTTTGTCTTATCGGCAATTTCTTCTATAACAGCTGTTATAGCACTTATCTTATGAGAATTTTCTTTAATTTTATTAATAGTCTCAAAAACGTAAAATGTCGCTTTATTTGTTTCTTCGGAGTTTTGTTTTAAAGCTTCTAACTTTATCAAACCATCAGCTTTTACATCTTCCGCTTTACCTGAATATCTCTTCATTTCTTTAGTAGTTTTCAAAATTTCATCTATGTCATTTCCAAACTCAGATATTTTTTGTACGCTTACCGATATTTCTTGTGCTTGGTCATTAGCCCCTTTTGCTATATCATCTACAGCATTTGCAATATCTTGAACGGATTGAGCTGTTTCATCGCTTATTTCTCTAAAACGAGTTGATGCTTCTATTAAAGAACTACTTGACTCTCTAACTTTTGTTGCAATATCTTTTAATTTCTGTACTGTATCGTTATATTCCCTTTCCAACACCCCAAATTCGTCTTTTCTTCTTACATCAATAAAAGAAGTTAAATCTCCTTCTTTTAATTTATTCATGGCTGTCAACATCTTATAAACTGGTCTTGTAAAATTCCGAGCAAAAATATACGCTACAATCAAAGAAATAAGGGAGAAAATAATTATTATGGTTATAAAAATATTATTAATTTTTGATACTTCTGAAAGATAATCAGACTTACTGACCACTCCCACAACCTTCCAACCAGTAATAGGGTTGGTATCAAAAATTATAACGCTATCTTCTTTATTGTATTTCGCATGTATTTCTCCTTTTGGACTTTCAAAAATACTTTTAGCAAAAGGCTCTTTATTAAAATCGCTTCCAACTATTTTTTTATTTGTATCCAAAAATACTATACCATTTTTGTCTACTAAAAATACCATACCATTATTCCCTATTTTTACGTCTTTAATAAGTTTTTCCATGCCATATAGATTTAAATCCATCCCTATTGCCCCTATAACTTCACTAGTTATAGGGTTTAAAACAGCTTGAGACACAGAAATAACATAGTTTCCAGTTGCTACATCCTTATAAGCATCAGTCCAAAAAGGATTCCCTTTAGATTGTTTAGCTCCTTCATACCAAGGTCTTGTTGTCGGATCAAAATCAGAGCTTAAATCAACATGAGGAAATGTGTAAATCTTCTTATCAGCTGTACCATAATAAATCAAAGCAGCATCTGGAGTCATATTCTTTAATTTGATGAGCACGCTATTTATGCGGTCAGCCGTTTCTTCCTCTGTATTCCCTTTAAGCATCAAATTAGAATCATCTTTTGCAAAATAATTGAGTTTATTGGCGACTCCTTCTAAATAAAGAGACAACTCTTTATTTACTGAACTAACACTATTAGCCATATTAGATAAAGTAGCATTGGTAATTTCCTTAGAAGAAAAACTGTAAGATATGTACCCACTCAATGCTAAAGAAGAAATTACAATAATTATAATCATCAAGCTTAATTTTGTCTGGATACTTGAGAGTCTTACTTGTTTTTTTAGGTTTAGTAGAACATTTATATCGCGTCTTTTTTTGAATTTTGTAGCTTTTTTCAATATATCTCCCCCCAGATATGTTATACTATTTT
Organism: Thermoanaerobacter uzonensis DSM 18761; assembly: GCF_900129115.1. Taxonomy (NCBI): domain Bacteria; kingdom Bacillati; phylum Bacillota; class Clostridia; order Thermoanaerobacterales; family Thermoanaerobacteraceae; genus Thermoanaerobacter; species Thermoanaerobacter uzonensis. Next base: position 68,679 of record NZ_FQUR01000016.1, read on the forward strand.
TTATATCGACTTTTCTATGCCAAAAGTTTAATTCTTCGTGTTCCTTTTATAAAACTCCAAAGTATAGATAACAAAGGCTAAAATAGCCAATAACAGCGCTATAATCATCAAAGTAAATCCATAAGGCCACTTAAAAATTGAAAAAATTATCGCAATATAAAAGAAAAGTGTAGCTGCTTTACCATAGTTATTAGCAGGTATAGCAATTTCTTGCTTTTTATAAAGTATCGCGGCACCTATTATCATTGAAAATTCTTTTACCATTAAAACAGCAATAACAAAAAAAGGAATCAAATTTTTCATCCATAAACTAGTCAAAACAGTAAGTATCATCAACTTGTCCGCAAGAGGGTCAAGCAAAGTACCAATTTTTGTTACTTGGTTATAGTGCCTCGCTATATAACCATCCAAAATATCCGTAATACCTGATAATATAAAAATCACTGCAGCATAAGTATTCCCTTCGTGGACATAAAAAAAAGTGTATACAAAAAGAGGTATAAGCAAAAATCTAACAAGTGTAAGAAAATTTGGTATATTCATTTAAACACCTCTAACTGTCAAGTTTAATAAAATTATAATACAAAAAACCCAAAAGTAAAAGGCCCTTATCGGGCCATATTTACAGGAACTTTTATCTTATCTAAAGCTATGCGGAAACTATATCCATCTTCTTCTTTTTTAAAGTCTTCTATATCTTTGAAGCAATTGACAAAAACATCATTTTTTGTGTGAACTTCTATATCTTCTAAATTGTACTTTAAAGCTGTCCTTCTCAGTAAAGAATTAATTATTTCTTCTGCAGTTTCTACGCCTACATTCTCCCTCTCTTCAATATAAATATACATACTGCTCTTTTTTTGTTGCCAATCAATATCGTATAGCACACAGAACCCTAATTTAATACCATCTTTCGTTTCTAATACGAACATTTTACGATTTTTACCAAAAGGTATATTTAATACATTGTCTTTCCCTCGAGATATTTTAAACAAATCAATTAAAAATTTGACCACGTTAATGTCTTGCAACCATAAGGAAAATATTTTTTTGTCTTTTTTCTCTAAATCTTTAATTAAAACTTTCCCATTTTCTCCCATTCTCAACACCACCTATCTATAAATATATATTCTTTACAAATTTCAAAAATCCTGCTTAAAAACAGAAAATAATTTTCGACAAATAAAAAATACAGTATAAATAAAAAAGAGGAGTAAAACCTCCTCTCAGACTGTAGACAAACTTTCGTAAGGGAGATATTTTGTATAAGGAGTGACTTGTGACAAAGCGGCAACAAAACTTAGCAAGACCAAAGGTAGAGGCAGGGCCGAAGCCATGGATGGCGGAGGCGGGCACCTGAGACAGGACGTCGATTGTGCCCGGTACCCTGCCGGAACCTGAAGGTCGAGTTTTAGTTTTGTCGCTTTGGAACATCGGAGCGACGATACAAAATATCTCCCTTTGAATATTTTTTCACTTTGTCAACAAACTAAAACCTCCTCTGAGCTTGTTAAAATTTTCATAACTCTTTATTTCTATAATTTATTGCATAGGAACATTTTTTAAAACCTCTGAAAATAGGCTTATAAATGTTGCACCCATAAAAATCATCATTATTATGAATAGAAGAATCAAAACTATGTAAGGAAGAAAAAATACAAAGACTGCGTTACCTGTACTCATTTTGTAATTCTCCCTTATAGCTATAATTTCTAAAACAATAACCCAGACTGTAAATATCGCTAAAAATAAATACATAAATATTAAGCCAGCTTTCGGATTTAACAAACGTGCAAATAAGTTTACAACAACCATAAAAATCATGGGAAGTTTTGCAAACCCTATTGCAGAATACAATCCCTTTGCTGTACCTATTACTACCTCTTCTTTTTCTTCGTTCGTTTTTTGTTCAACTTGAAGATTCTTCTCTTCAATTTGAGTAAAAGATACATTGTCTTCCACATTAGCATACATTTTGCCTTCTAAAATTTCCGCTAAAAAGTGATACACTGCTGCATAAACAAAGTAAGTCAAAGGAGCTATAAATACACTCCCAAATACAGCCATTATAATAAACAGTGACCTTAACCTTCCAAAATCAGGCATACCTTGACTGGAAGTAAAAAAATTTGTACTAGACATTGTAAAACTATAATTGCTTGTCACCGTCAATAATCCTGTAGCTATGATGACAACAACAGCCTGCCAAATTGGTTTTTTTCTTACAATCTCTTTAATAGTTTCTACAGGTTGAAAAAATACACCATACAGTCTTTCCAAAAAATTCACTTCTATGACCTCCTAATTTTTAAAATTCAAAATTATGCTTATATAAATTTTACCACACTTTTTATTATTTCCTTTAATTTTTTGTTAAATTTTTTCACTATGAAGGAAAATAAATTTTTTTGGTGAATTATATATAGTGAGGTGATAAAATGCAAGCAGAAATATTAAAAGCTATCCAGACAATTTCAAATCCCTTTTTAGACTATTTTTTTATAGCTGTAACTATGTTGGGAAGCTCAGGATTTTATTTTATTTTTATCCCCATTTTTTACTGGTGTGTAGATAAAAGATTTGGCCTAAAATTGGGGCTTATATTGATAAGCTCTATCTATGTAAACACTATTTTAAAAGAGATAACAAAAATAGCAAGACCTATAGGATATCCAGGAATAAGGTCTATTTTTACACAATCGGCAGGTGGGTATTCTTTCCCAAGTGGCCATGCACAAGGTTCTACAACTGTTTGGGGAACTTTAATGGTACACTATCAAAAAAAATGGCTGTGGTATATAGGAATCGCCGTCGTATTACTCGTATCATTTTCGCGAATGTATTTAGGTGTCCACTGGCCGATAGATATTATTGGCGGAATATTGATAGCTGTTTTAATAATAATTTTAAGTGAACTTATTGATAGCATCGTGAAAGAAAGTAATTTTAACATAAGTTTAGCTTTTAAAGTTATTTTGTCAATTTTAATCCCTGCGCTTTTGATATTAATTTTTCCTCACAAGGATATTTATGAATACATGGGTTTAATTTCTGGTACTTTAATAGGTTATTTTATAGATAAAGAAAAATTTGATTTTACTGTCAATGCTCCTCTTCAAAAGCAAATTTTGAAGTTACTAATTGGCATAATTGTATTTTTTGTACTTAAAGAGGGATTAAAATTTGTGTTGCCGTCTGGAAATATTTTTAACGCTATAAGGTATACAATTTGCGGACTGTGGCTTTCTCTTGGTGCACCTTATGTATTCAATCTTTTTAAATTAAACGATAAAACAATAAAAGCATAAAAATAAGGCCTCCTTCATGAGGTCTTATCCAATATTAGCCATGCTTTTAGTGTGCTTATCTGCTACTTTGCTAGCTCCGTATGAAGCAGGCTTAACTTGTGCTTCAAATCCACATCCTAATACCATGTTAACCACTTCTTTTATAATATCTCTTGTTTTGCCATTTTCTCCTACGTCTAAATGAATCTGTATATTTATATCTTTTTTATCAGTCTGATTGATCTTTTCAAAAAGCTGGTTTGCTATTTCAATGCTGTAAGTAGCTTCCATAAAAATCCTTTGTTTTAAAGATAATACCTTTTTATTATAAAATTTCCTATAATAATACCTGCCACCTTTTCCTTCTCGGTATATGATCACAGCCGTAACAAAGCATACGGATTTACCTGGTTGAGAGTCTGTACCCACCATCAACTTGTAATTCGATTGCCGGTCACCCTCAACAAATTCCATAATGTCTAGGAACATTTTATCAATATCCATTTTCCCCTTAGTTGGGCTAATGAAATACAATGACCCCATCTCCTTTAACTGCAAATTGCTTAGGGCAATTAAACTATTTTAATTTTAATTATACAACAATTTTGTTAAAAGTGTAGTAAAATTTTTTTATTTTTTTGTTAAACTATCAATTTTGTAACAAGCAATATCAACTCTGCAGCTGGTATAAATATAAGCTGAGCCAGCAAAGTACCCAAAATTTTTCCAAACACAAGAAGTACTACCATACTATCCACATCATGTTGAGTCCTCTTACCGCTTAAGGCCTGGTCAGTTATAAGAGCCGCCACAGGGTCCACTACAACGGTGAATAATACAGTCGCAAACCCGTTTACAATACCCGAAAGCTGACTGGCTGTAATTCTATACTCAGGAATAATGGCTCCGGCGTAAAGTGAAGAAATAATACCTGTAGTGTAAATAGAAGTAATAATGACGTTATATATCAAAAATGTTTTTGGTATGTTAGTATTCCACACGCCTTTTAACATAGACAACCTTGGCAAAACAATCTTCTTCTTTATCTTTTTCAAATTACTCCATTTAAATCCCTTTAGAATAAGCTTGGGGACCGTTCCAGCCCCTTCCATTCCATTTATGGCAACAGTAAAAATCGACACAAAAGTAGGCATCAGGGGTGCTCCTATCAATGCCCCTAATGTAGCAGAGAAAAGCACAATTCTCATATCATTTTGAAGGAGATGTACTTTGTCCATTTTTATCGCCATATCTACAATGCTGCCGAGGAAAGGTGCTTGAACCATATTTGATAATCTTGATATTACAGCCATAATGTTAAAAAGTGAAAGAGCAACAGCAAGCTTTCGAGTTCTTACCCCAGAAGGTCTTATTGAATAAGAAAGCGTATCAACCAAATTTATGACCATGGTAAAGAAGGCTACTATCATGAGTCTTTTTATATCTATCATTTGTTCCCATCCATTCTTTATTTAAAATTCCTTTATAATTATATTGTACAATGCTTTTTTTTTCAACATTTATCTTTTTCCAAAGTTTGTGGTATAATCTATGATATCGGAGGGATAATAAATGTCACAAAAACATTACAACAAATGGTTAATTCTTTCTGCTGTCGTCATAGGCAGTATTATGGGACCAATTGATGGAAGTATTGTTAACATAGCAATGCCAGAATTTACAAAGGTCTTCCACACAAATATAACAACAGTAAGCTGGGTCTCCATGACATATTTATTAGTCTTAAGCAGTATGATGATGACTTTTGGTAGACTTGGTGATATGTTGGGTTATAAAAAACTGTATCAATACGGTCTTTTGACTTTTTCAATATCTTCTGCAATTTTGAGTTTTTCTGTAAATATATATATGTTGATAATTATGCGAGCTTTCCAAGCAATAGGAGCTGGCATGCTAATGTCAATGACATCAGCTATTATAACCTCTGTGTTTCCTCCAAACGAAAGAGGCAAAGCTCTTGGCATCAACGCTATGTCTATATCTATCGGACTTGCAATAGGTCCTACATTAGGGGGTTTTCTTTTATCAAATTTGGGTTGGCAGTCTATATTTTATATAAACGTTCCTATCGGCATAATAGGTTACATATGGGCTCATATCGTGGTACCTGACAACAAAGGAGTTCCTGAAAAATTCGATCCTTACGGATCTATTTCTTTCTTTATCTTTCTTGCAAGCCTCTTACTCTTTATATCAGAAGGTGGAACATGGGGTTGGACATCACTTTCAAGTATAATTTCATTATTGACATCAGTAATATTTTTAATAATCTTTGTAATTATAGAAAATAAAGTAGACTTTCCTATGTTTGACTTCTCTCTTTTAAAAATAAGGTCTTTTACTTTTGGAAACATAAGCACCCTGCTAAACTTTATGGCTCAAAACACAATGACTTTTTTAACCCCTTTCCTCCTTCAGCATTTAGGGTTTACCACTGAAAAAACAGGTATAATAATGACTTCTTTCCCCCTCGTTATGTTCATCGTAGCACCTTTAAGCGGGATTTTAGCTGACAGATACGGAGCTCAAATCCTCTCAACTATCGGCGCAGTAATTTCTGCAACAGCCCTTTTTCTTATGGCAACTTTAACAGAAAAATCCACTATGTTTACCATTATGGCCCGCCTTGCCCTTTTTGGCGTAGGAAATGCCATTTTTCAGACACCAAATAACAGTGCAATAATGGGAAGTGCGCCAAAAAATAGATTAGGTGTAGCATCTGCTTTTCTCGCAACAATGAGAAATGTAGGTATGGTGATGGGCATTGCAGTAGGAAGTGCTATATTTACAAACAGGTTAAAAGCCTACCAAGCTCTAAAATTTTCTTCCAATGCTGCCTTTATGATAGCTATTAAAGAAGCTTATATAACCGCCGGAATCTTTTCATTTATATGCGCTTTTACTTCTCTGGTGAGAAATAATGTTAAATTAATACAAGGAAAGGATTGATTTAAATGGAAACCACTCTTGCTATAGTAAAACCCGACGGTGTCAAGAGAGGACTTATAGGAGAAATATTGAAAAGATATGAAAATAAAGGCTTAAGACTTAAAGCGGCAAAAGTAATAACTCCAACAATTGACCTTTTAGAAAAACACTACGAAGAGCATAAAGGTAAACCTTATTATGAGCTTTTAATACAGTATATGTCTTCCGGTCCTGTCTTCGCAATGATATTGGAGGGAGAAAACGCCGTAAAAATAGTTAGATTATTAAACGGTGCTACTAAAGTGGAAGAGGCCCTCCCTGGAACAATAAGAGGTGATTTTGCTTCTAATACTACTTTTAACATTATACACGGTTCAGATAGTATTGAATCTGCAAAAAGAGAAATAGCACTGTGGTTTTCTGAATTAGCATGAATATTTCTGTTTAGTTGCCGCTTTGTAACAAGTCGCTTCACCTATGCAAAATGCCTCCTCCATATGAAAAAAGAGATTAGTCTAAGGCGAAGTGACTTCACTTCGCCTTAGTTAATGGTACTATATAAGCAGTATAAAGATTGTTAAATACAAATTCTATTGAAGAGAAAAACACCACAACTAGCCAATCATAGCCAGTAAGCACTGTTGTCTTAAACACAATACTTAAAGGTGGAATATATATTGTAGCCAAGAAAAGCAAAAATGATGTTAAAACTGCTAACACCAAGTAAGGATTAGTAAAAATCCCTATCTCAAAAATTAAATTTCTTTCTGACCTACATTCAAAGGCGTGTATCAACTCTACCATCACTAATGTAGCAAAAGCTATAGTTCTAGCTTTTTCCAATGTCCCATAACTTAAAGCAAATACATATGCTCCAAGCGTACTCAATGCCATTAAAAATCCCACTATAATGATTCTTATACCCAACCCTTTTGAAAACACACTTTCTTTAGCCTCTCTTGGTTTCATTATCATTATATCTTTTTCAGGAGGATCCATCCCAAGAGCTAAAGCCGGCAACCCATCAGTAATAAGATTGACCATTAATATTTGAATGGGAATAAGAGGCAATTTTAAGGCTGTTAAAGCTGCAAAAAACATAGCCAAAACTTCTCCAAGATTACAAGAAAGCAAAAATCGTATAAACTTTCGTATATTGTCATAAATTATTCTTCCCTCTTCAACAGCTGCCACAATAGTGGCAAAATTATCATCTAATAAAATCATAGAAGAAGCCTCTTTCGCGACTTCTGTCCCCCCTTTTCCCATAGCAATACCTATATCTGCCTCTTTCAAAGCTGGCGCATCATTTACACCATCACCTGTCATAGCTACTGTAAAGCCTTTGTTTTTAAGGGCTCTGACTATTCTAAGCTTATGTCTTGGGGTTACTCTTGCATAAACACTAATATTTGTACAAACTTTCTCAAGGTCCTTATCGCCCATGTTATCTAAATCCTGTCCTGTGATTACTTTATCATTTTCTCCTAATATTTTTAATTCTTTTGCTATAGCAGTTGCAGTAATCTTCTGGTCACCTGTTATCATAACCGGCTTTATTCCTGCCATCTTGCATTTTAAAATTGCTTCATATACTTCCCTTCTAGGAGGATCTATCATCCCTTCCAATCCTACAAAAACCAAATCTTTTTCTATAAACTCCGCAACCATTGGAAATTTAGGAGGAAGCTTTTTGTAAGCAAAGGCCAATACTCTTAAAGCTTCCCTTCCAAAACTTTCATTGATATCTAATATTCTTTTTTTATCAAAGACAGTAAGTGGCACTTCTTTTCCTTCTGTATATTTATAGGTACAAAGGTCCAATATTACATCTGGTGCACCTTTTATATAAGCATATTTTTCACCGCTTATCTCCATAATAACAGACATCCTTTTTCTTTCTGAATCAAAAGGAATTTCCTCCATTCTTTTAATATTTTCTAACAATTCAAGAGAAAGTCCTGATTTCATTGAAAAAGAAAGTATAGCAGCTTCAGTAGGGTCTCCTATATATTTTTCTTCTTCTAAAATTTCTTTGCCAATTTTTATCTTTTCCCTCTTAATCTTTGCATTATTACACAATGCCCCTATCTCCAACATCTTTCTAAAAGCACTTTTCTCTTTATTTATTATTTTAGTAAATTCTTTACTTTTGTCACCTTTTACTTCAAAAACTTCTTCATCACAAAACACTTTTGTCACAGCCATTTTATTCTCTGTCAAAGTACCTGTCTTGTCCGTACATATTACATTAGTGCATCCTAATGTTTCAACAGCAGGTAATTTTCTTATTAATGCATTCCTTTTAAGCATCCTTTGTACCCCTATAGCCAAAGAAACTGTAACAACAGCAGGAAGTCCCTCAGGAATAGCTGCAACTGCAAGGCTTACACCTGATAAAAACATATAATACAAAGACTCGCCTCTTATTATTCCTAATACTATTACAATACCGCATATAGCAAGAGCTCCTGCTACTAATACTTTCCCAAGTTTATTGAGTCTTTTTTGTAATGGTGTTTCATTCCCTTCAATATCTTTAATCATTCCTGCAATTTTTCCCATCTCTGTTTGCATACCTGTAGCAGTTACAATAGCTTTCCCTCTTCCTTTCGTAACAATCGTACCCATATAAATTACACTACTATTAGATACTGCCACTCTTTTTATATTGTTTACAGCTTCCTTGTAAACAGGAACTGACTCACCAGTCAAAATTGATTCATCTACTTCTAAATTATGACTTTCTATCAAAACAGCATCTGCTGGAACTTTATCTCCCGCCTCCAAAATTATAATATCATCTATTACAATCTGAGAAGCCTCTATCTCTTTTTGTTCTCCATCCCTTAAAACTTTTGCAACAGGCGCTGCAAGTTTTTTTAAAGCTTCCAAAGATTGCTCTGTTCTATATTCCTGGATAAATCCTAATACAGCATTTAAAATGACGATTATCGTTATTGTCAAAGCATCCGCTAATTCTCCCATCAAAGCAGAAATTAAAGTTGCTGCTAATAAAACCATCACCATAAAATCTTGAAACTGATTTAAAAACATTTGCAAAGGACTAACATTGTGACCTTCCTCCAATATATTCGGCCCATATTTCAATAACCTTTTTTGCGCTTCTTGACTATTTAAGCCGGTAAAGTCAGTTTTATTAAAATAATAAATCGTTTGTTGCATTTGTTTCTTACTGTAAGACATCCCAATCCCCTTTCTTAAACTTTTTGCTCTCTAAATAAAATATGAGGGCATTTTAAAAAACATGCCCTCATTCTTTTAAACTTTGCCATCCATCTCTTGCAAGATTAACTATTAAATTATGTCGAGATTTGTCAGGATGATTTATGACCTTATTATACCATTTTAGTGCCTCTTCTTTATTGCCTAACATTCTATTAAGCTCTGCTATCATGTATATAAGAAGTATTTCTTCTTCATATATATCCGAACCACTATAGGCTTTTATATAAGAATCTAATGCATATTTCAAATATTTCTCCTCATTTACCCTATCACTTAAAATCCTATATAACCAAGCAATTCTAAGACAAGTTTTTGCAAAAACTATGGGTTTATCTTCTTTTATCTGGGAACAATATAAAGCCAATAAGTAGGCTTCTAACGCTTTTTGAGGTGTTCTTTCACCTGAAAATTCTCTTTTAACCCACTTAGCCGTTACCAGTGATAAGATTTTTTCCTTTTTGTCATTAGTTATTCTGTCAAATTCAGATTCCAAAGCAGCATATCCACAATTGGGACATACAATAACCTCATAAAAAAATGGGTTAATACCATCTTTATATTTAGTATAAAAATCTCTTTCTCTTTCTTCCACCTTCAATTGTGAAGTTCTTACTTTGGTATATGTAAACTCTTTTTTACATACTGGGCATACAATTTTTTTATTGTACAAATATTTGTTCCCCAATATTACACCTCCGTCCAGCATTAGTCCTATTAAATATTTTAACATACTCATCTACATTTTTCGACATCCTGTAGATAAAAATTAGCTACCTCAAAAATTGAAATTATTTGTGATTTATTATTCCATATGTAAGGCCAATAAGCATAATAATGCCTCCATAACCAGCAATAGGGTATAAATAATGAACAAGTTTAGCAAAACCAAACCTACTAGCTACAAGGGCTATTCCCCCAGAGGCAACAGCAAAAATCTTATATTTCACTGATCCAACTTCTGTAAACCTTGCCGCAAACCCATATAGATTTCCAACAGCCGTAGTATATATTTCTGCAATCAAAATAAAACTGTATACAAACTTCAAAACCGGTGAAATCTTGCCAGCAACATAAAGCATGGGTATCTCATATAAAGAAGCAGTAGGCATATTTATAAGAATTGTAAAAAATATCAAAAACGCCCCTAATCCTAATCCCATTCCTCCTAATACAGCCCCCCATCTTATCTTTGACCTGTCGTTGGTTTTATGTCCAAGAGGAGCAAGAATAGCAACTGCCATCAAAAGATTATAGGAAGCATAAAGTATTCCTGATAGAGCAAAATTTTTTACTGCAGCTTTAAAAGGAAAGTCAGCAGTTGTTATAACCGTAATGTCTGGTCCATAAAAAAGGGAAAAAATACTCACAATAATTACGGCAAGCAAGAGCAAAGGTACGACAAAAGAAATGGCAGAAATAACTCCTCCAATTCCTGTTAATACTGTTACAACCGATAATACTGCCATTACTACACCACCAAAAGCAGAAGAAAGCCCAAATTGCTCTTCAAAAATTGCCCCACAACCAGCTATCATTGCAGATAGTGCTCCAAACAAAAAAAATGTAACTACTAAATCTATCACCCCTCCAAATAAAGGTCCCCCAGCCTTCATAATGACCTTTTTATAGGAGGAGGCATTAAGCCTGTTACCTAATCGCAAAATTACATACCCATAAAACACAAACATAAAAATAGCAATTAAAAGCCCTATTATTCCGTTAATTCCATGGTATACAAAAAATTGCAATATTTCTTGTCCCGAAGCAAATCCCGCTCCTACTACCGTTCCTATATAAGTTGCAGCAACTTTAAAAGCCGAAATCTCTTTTCTAATCAAAAAAATCCCGCCTTTCTTTCTATTTTAAATATATTTTTGGCGGGAGAAAAAATATTATTCTTTTTTAGACATTTTGCTCTTCTCCACTATCAATATTCACAGAAACCGATAATACCTCCACTGAACATATCAGGATATTTTAAAAGTGAAGACAACGACAACTTATTGTGTAATTGTAACTGCAGCTTCTTCCATCACAGGTTCTAAGCTTCTCGCAAGCTCTAATAAATACCTCTTAAAAGGTTCCCTTAAGTCCTCTCTTTTCAGAGCATACTCAACAGTTGCCATAAGGTAACCTAATTTATCTCCTACATCATATCTCTTGCCAATAAAATTATAGGCGTAAATTGCTTCATCATTTAAAAGAGTTTTTAAAGCATCCGTAAGCTGTATCTCCCCACCTGCTCCTGGTGGCGTGTTTTCTAATATTTCAAATATTCTTGGCGTTATTATATATCTTCCCAGAATAGCTATATTTGATGGAGCTTTTTCTTTTTTAGGCTTTTCTACGAGATTATTCACCTTGTACAATCTGTCCTCAATAGGTGTAGAATCAACAATACCATATTTATCTACATCCTCATACGGCACTTCTTGTACCCCAATAATAGAACAGTTGTACCTTTCGTATTGTTCTATCATCTGTTTTAAAACAGGGACTTCAGCATCTACTATGTCATCCCCTAAAAGAACAGCAAAGGGTTCATTGCCCACAAATGCTCTCGCACAGTATATAGCATGTCCTAAACCTTTTGGTTCCTTTTGCCTTATATAGTGAATGTTTACCATATTGCTAATATCTTCTACAAGGTGTAAGAGGCTTTCCTTCTTTTTCTTTTTTAACTCCAGCTCCAACTCCACAGATTTATCAAAATGATCTTCTATCGCTCTTTTATTTCTGCCAGTTATTATAAGAATGTCCTCTATCCCCGACTGTATCGCTTCTTCAACTATGTACTGAATAGTGGGCTTGTCTACAATTGGAAGCATTTCTTTAGGCTGGGCCTTGGTAGCAGGTAAAAACCTTGTACCAAGGCCTGCAGCCGGAATAATCGCCTTTTTTATCTTCACCATTTTTTTCCTCCCAATACAAGCTTTACAACTTATTTAAACTTTACGCCAAATTTAACTAAAGCTTCTGAAAGCTCTTTTTTAATTGCTTCAAGTTTCTCTTCTGTCTTTGCCTCGCATCTTACAATAAGCTCTGGTCCTGTATTAGAGGCTCTAACTAACCCCCAGCCTCCGTCAAACAATACTCTCGCACCATCAACATCAATGATGTTATATCCTTTTTCTCTAAAGTACTCCGTTACTCCTTTTACCACATCAAATTTTTTTTCATCATCACATTCTAACCTTATTTCAGGTGTTGCAGGATATTTAGGAACATCAGCTAAAAGCTCAGACAAAGATTTGTCTGTATTAGAGAGTATTCGTAAAAGCCTTGCAGCAGCATAAGCTGCATCGTCAAATCCATAGTACTCATCTGCAAAAAACATATGACCGGACATTTCTCCTGTAAATACAGCACCTAATTCTTTCATTTTTGCTTTTATAAGGGAATGGCCTGTTTTGAAAAAGATAGGTTTGCCTCCTAATCTCTCAATTTCTTCTACTAATGCCTGAGAACATTTCACTTCTACAATGGCATCGGCACCAGGATGTTTTTTTATTATTTCTCTCCAATAAAGAATCATCAACATATCTCCCCAAATTATATTCCCCTTATCATCCACAACGCCAATTCTATCACCGTCACCATCAAAAGCTATACCTAAATCAGCCTTCAGTCTTTTTACTTCTTCAATTAAATCTTTTAAATTTTCTTCTTTTACTGGATCTGGGAAATGGTTTGGAAATGTAGGATCAGATTCACAATAGAGAGGATATACTTCACAACCTAAGTTATATATAACATCAGGATAAAAATATGAACCTGTGCCATTCCCGCAATCGACAACAACTTTAAGCTTTCTGTCGCCTAATTTAACCTTTTCTTTTATCATATTAATATACGAATTAATAGGATAAGCATACTTCACGTTCCCTGTACCTTTTTCAAATTCGCCTTTTTCTGCTATATAGTATAGTTTTTTAAGTTCATCGCCATAAATAGTAGAAGGTCCTACCATAACTTTGAAACCATTAAATTGTGGCGGATTGTGGCTTGCAGTAATCATCATCCCTGCTTGATAATTGTACAGGACATTAGAATAGTAAAAAGCTGGAGTTGTCAAAACCCCTACATCTAATACATCACAGCCTGTAGAAGTAAGTCCTTTAATCAAAGCATCTCGTATAGGCCTTGATGATAATCTATTATCTCTGCCTACCAGCACGTCCTTAATTCCTTTTTGTCTCACATATGTACCAAAAGCCTTTCCTATTATTTCTGCGGTCTCAGCAGTTAAATCTTCACCCCACACCCCTCTAATATCATACATCCTAAACATGTTTTCATTCAACTTCATTTGTCTCAACCTCCTTTTTATGTCATACAATTTAATTATATAGATAATACTGAAAATCCTCAATACACAATCTTCACAAAATTGTTTCTTGACTTTCCGCAAATTCAACAAGCGTAAACAATACTCCTTTGCTGCTCAGATACATTTTCCATTACTTCAATAGCTAAATCTACACTTTTCAGTTCCCCCGCTATACTAAACATAACTTTCGCTCTCTTTTTCCTTTTGTCTATTTTCTTAATAATCCCCTCATACCCTTTCAATGGTCCTTCAATTATCTTTACTCTTCCTCCTTCCATTATACCTTTTGACAAATCTATTAAATCAGAATTTTTAGTAAGAGACAAAATTATTTTCATCTCTTCTTCTTTTACAAAAGCAGGCCTTTTCCCTTCTTTCAGAAAAATACCTCTTTTTAAAACATTAGACATTTTATAATATAAATCATCGCTCATCTCGGCATTTACAAAAACATATCCAGGAAACAAAAGTCTAATTTTTTCCACTGGTTGTCCTTTTATTCTCTCTATAATTTTTCTTTTAGGAATAAGCAATTTCACTTCCTCTTGTCTAATGCAATTTTCAATAATATCTTTAACTTTGTTCTCATAACCACTTCGAGTAAAAATAACATACCATTTCTTCATTTTTCTACACTCCATTTTATAATTTTAGCGCTTATTCTTACAAAATTCAACATATAATTTCTAATTATGATATAAATGAGTATACAAAGATAGTGTAAAATTATCGTAGGATTTTTTAAGTGAAAAAAAACAAGAGACAACCCCTGTGATAAAATAGATTATGGAAAACAAAACAACACAGAAAGGGGTGTCTCTTGTGAAAAAACATATCTTTGAGGATATTATACTACAAAATGCTCTAAATTTCACTAGAGAAGTGGTAGACATTTTTGACGATTTATTAAACAAAGGAATGAATATTACAGAGCTTGCAGCAAGGATAAAGGAACTGACGGACAAACTAGGTAGAGAGGCAATAGAAGCAATTATTGAA